>JAGBWW010000065.1 GCA_017629595.1 Clostridia bacterium
CTTTTTTTATGCTTTTTATTGAATTTTTGTCTTTATTTTGCAAATTGTTTAAGTCTTTGAAAACATTACGTTTTGCAAAAAAGTTCACGCCTTTTTCGTTACGTTGTATTTGTTTGAAAAAACGAAAAATTTTGCCTAACTTAATTTATAATTTGCATTATTTTTGCAAAACTGCCTTGATGCGACGTACACCTGCAGAGGAACTTTGTTCCTTTTGAATAATAAATTTACCCATACTGCCTGTGTTTTCTGCGTGAGGGCCACCACAAATTTCTTTGGAGAAGTCGCCAATTGTGTAAACTTTGACTTCTTCGCCGTATTTGCTTTCAAACAAACCGATTGCGCCTTGTTCTTTTGCCTCGGCAACCGTCATCGTTTGGCAAGTGACCGTCAAATTTCTGTCAATTGCATCTTGGACAAGGGCTTGTACTTCTTTCAATTCGTCGGGTGTGACGGGACGGTGGAAAGAAAAGTCAAAACGCAAACGTTCGGTCGTGATGTTGCTTCCCTTTTGCTTTACTTCGTCACCCAACACTTTGCGCAATGCTGCTTGCAACAAGTGGGTTGCCGTGTGCAATTCGGTTGTTGCTTGACTGTTGTCGGCAAGACCACCTTTGAAGTGTTCGTTGCTTGCGTGAGAAACGGCTTGGTGTTGTGCAAATTTTTGTTTGAAGCCTTCCAAATCTACTTCGTAACCGTTTTCTGTGGCAAGTTCTTGGGTGATTTCAATGGGGAAACCAAACGTATCGTACAATTTGAATGCTGTGCCACCGGGTACTTTTTTGGTGGGAAGGTGGGAGATAACTTTGAAAAATTCCTTTTCGCCCAATTCCAAAGTTTTGGAGAAGCGTTCCACTTCCTTGGTAAATTCGTCAATGACTTTATCGTGATTTTGCAACAATTCAGGATACGTTTCTTTGTATATTTCTACGTAGTTGTCGCAAAGTGCCGACAATTGAATAGGTTGAATACCAATTTGACGTGCAAAACGGACTGCACGGCGAATAAGTCTTCTCAATACGTAACCTTTGTCCACGTTGCTGGGTACGACACCGATTTCGTCACCAAGCAAGAAGGTTGCCGTGCGTGTGTGGTCGGCAATGATACGCATTGCTTTGGTTGTTTTTTCATCTTCGCCATATTTCTTTTGGGAAAGTTCTTCAATAATTGCAATTGCATTTTGGAAAAGGTCAATTTCGTAAACCGATTTGCAACCGTTGAGGGTGGCAACGACTCTTTCCAAACCCATACCTGTATCTACGTTCTTTTGGGAAAGAGGTTCGTACGTTCCGTCGGGCAATTTGTTGAATTGCCTAAAGACGTTGTTCCAAATTTCCAAATATTTACCACAGTCTCATGCAGGGGAGCAATGGTCAGAGCAACAAGGTTTGCCCGTATCCCAGAAAATTTCCGTGTCGGGACCGCAAGGACCCGTTGTGCCTGCTATCCACCAATTGTTCTTTTTGGGAAGATAGAAAATTCTTTCTTTGGGTATGCCACAACTTTGCCAAACGCCTGCGCTTGTTTCGTCACGTTGGCAGTCTTCGTCGCCACAAAAGACGGATACTGCAATTCGGTTGGGATCAAGACCAAGCCATTGTTTGTCGGTCAAGAATTGCCAACTCCATCTAATGGATTCTTCTTTGAAATAGTCGCCCAAAGACCAGTTGCCAAGCATTTCAAAGAAAGTGAGGTGACTAGCATCGCCAACTTCTTCAATGTCGCCTGTGCGTACGCATTTTTGAACGTCACAAAGTTTTGTTCCCTTGGGGTGGGGTTGTCCCATAAGATAGGGAATGAGGGGGTGCATACCTGCCGTTGTAAACAATACGGAAGGATCGTTTTCGGGAATAAGACTTGCAGAAGCAATTACTGCGTGTCCGTTTTGAGAGAAAAATTCCAAATATTTTTTTCTTAATTCGTTTGATGTGTACATTTTTCTATTTCCTTTTGCTATTTAAAAGACCGAGAAAGGGCTTTTCTCGGTCCTTCGTAATTTTCTTGTTAATTATTTTTTATTCTTTTTGGGCCAAGTGATGATGGTTGCAATCAACGTCACTGCAGGAACAACAAATGCTGTGTAGCCAAACAATTGGAAAGGTGCAACAGCGGGATCATTGAAGATAAAGCCTTGAACGACTTGGGGCATACTCGTCATAAATACGCCGACAACTGTCACTGCGAGGGTAAGAATTGTCCAAACTATGTACATAACTTTGGGGCCTTTTGCTTTGCCACCGATTACGCCAAAGATTGAGCCAAGTACAACCCAAACAAGGGAAAGTGCTGACAATGCCGTAAAGCCATAAACCAAAAGGACGTGGTAGCCACCTGACAAAATTACACCGTTTTTAATATCGTCAATTGCAAGCAACGTTATAGCATACATATTGTGCCAAGTTGTTCCGTTCAAAGTTGCAATGCCAAAAACAAACTTTTCAAGCATTTCTATTGCGGGCATAAAGCAGAAAGCAACGCCCACCAAACCGACGAGAAATGCCAAGAAGTGTTTGAAACGAATTGCCGAGGGTTTTTCTTGTTGGAAAATTTCGCTAACTTGACTTGTTTCGGCAACGGGTTTTGCTTTTTTGCCAAACAAACTTTTCTTTTCTTGAACGGGTTCTTGATTGATATTTGCAAATACGTATCCGCAAGAACATACGTTGGAGTCGGCCGATACGATGCGATGGCAACGAGGACATTCTTTTTGTTGAATTGCGACTTTTTTCAAGTCGGTGCCACAAATTCGGCAATAGTTTGCGCCACCTGCGTTTACTGTGTGACATTTTGTGCAAACAATGGGTTCTTGAGGGGCTTTAAGTTGTCCACCACATTGATAACAATATTTTGCCGACAAAGAGTTGGCTGTGCCACAACGAGGGCAAACGTTTAAGTTGTTTGAACTGCTCATTTTTTCTTTCCTCTCTTTTTATTTGTTTTGGGAACGGGTTGACCGCAATGGGTACAGAATTTTGATTCCTTTTGGTTGATTGTACCGCATTCGCATTTCCAACGGCCTTCCACTTGACCGGGTGTTACACCGTCAAAAGCATAGTTGCAAATGGAACAAAATGACGAATCGTAAGGATTGTCTGCACCACATACGGGACAATAGTGTTTTTGGTCTTCCACAACAAGTTTAAGTCCGCATCTAATACAAAAATCTTGTTGGGTGTCGTTTAATGCACCACAATTGGAGCAAACGGCAAGTTTTTTGCTTTCTTCCGATTGATAGACGGCTCTTTTTACAACGCCATCGTCAAAGAAATGTTCTTCAAAAGCAAGTTGGAAGTCTTGCATTTGGCAATCGGCAAGGGAAGCAAAACAGTAGGAACAATAAGGCGTAGTCAAAGAATTTGGCGTGCCACAATGTGAGCATATTTTTCTTTTTACCACTTTATGTTCTATAACGGAAGATACGGGTGTGCCACAAACTGTGCAAAATGCCGAAGACAAGGGCAATTCCGACATACAGTTTGGACAATTGAAGGTTTCTCTTGTGTCCAAAACCATTTGATTGTTGTCATCGTAAAGTTGGCTCAACGCTTCTTTTACCGATACGGCACCACTTTTCCAATCTTCTTGTACGTCGCCAAGGGGTTGCAAACTGACAACATCTTGGTCTTGACTTATCGTTTCCACGTTGAGCAACTTTTGACCGCAGTTGGGGCAAAAAACTGCTTCAAGGGGAACGGATTCTTTGCAAGACGGACAAGTTGCATCTTGGCGTTCAATAAATACGTCTTGGCCACAATTGATGCAAAATTGGGTTTGGTTGTCGTTTACTTCTCCGCAATTTTTACAAACTCTCATCTAATTTCACCTTTGAAATAGTTAGTTATTATTTATTTTATATCTATATAGCCAAGTTGTCAATACCATTATTTTTGAGGTTTGAAACTTGCTTTAAGTCCAACTACGCTGTTGTAAACGTCAACGCCGTTTTGAACGTCTTTGTCCTTGCAATAATATCCCATACGCATAAATTGGAATTTATCGCCAACTTGGGCGTTTTCCAATGCTTTTTCAGCACAAACGGAGATTTCTTTTAAGGAATCGGGGTTAAATCTGTCCAAAAGATCCGTTTCACCGTCGTCTTCAATAAGCATATTGGACAATTCTCTTACCAAAATTTTCGTGTAATTGTTGGCATCTACCCATTGGATTACGCCTTTTACCTTTACACCGGAAGTGTCCGAACCACTTTTGCTGTTTTCTACAACCGAGCAGTTGAGTTGGACAACCTTGCCACTTTCGTCGGTGACAGCTTCATCACAATGAATAATATATGCGCCTTTAAGGCGAACGTATCCGTCCACTTTCAAACGGTGGTATTTGGGCGGGGGAACAAGCGCAAAGTCGCTTCGGTCAATGTAAATTTCTTTGGAGAAACTTACCTTTCTTGTGGTGACGACTTCTGCATTTGGATTGTCTTCTACGTCCAAATCTTCTTTACCTTCGTAGTTTGTCAAAACGACTTTCAAAGGATCAAAAACTGCCATAACACGGTTTGCAGTTTGGTTGAGATTTTCTCTTACACAACTGTCCAAATATTCGGCTTCTACCGTGCTGTTGGCTTTTGCAATGCCTACACGGTGGCAAAAATCTTTGATTGCATCTGCAGGAATACCACGTCTGCGCATACCGCACAAGGTGGGCATACGAGGGTCGTCCCAACCCATAACTTTGCCTTCTTCTACCAAGCGTTTCAAAAATCTCTTGGACAAAACCGTGCCTTCAATGTTGAGCCAAGCAAATTCAATTTGGCGAGGCAAGGGTTTTTCAAAGTCGCAATTTTCTACGTACCAGTTGTACAAAGGACGGTGGTCTTCAAATTCCAACGTGCACAAACTGTGCGTGATGCGTTCACTGGCGTCTTCAATGGGGTGTGCAAAGTCGTACATAGGATAGATGCACCACTTGTCGCCCGTGTGTTGGTGGTTTGCACGCAAAACACGATAAATGACGGGGTCACGCATGTTGAGATTTGGACTTGCCATATCAATTTTTGCACGCAAAATCATCGTACCATCTTGGAATTTGCCGTTTTTCATATCTTCAAAAAGGCTCAAACTTTCTTCAATGGGGCGATTTCTGTTTTTGCTTTCAATACCGGGGGTTGTGAAAGTGCCACGCGTTGCATTGATTTCTTCGGCCGTCATATCGTCAACGTAGGCCAGTCCTTTTTTGATAAGTGTAACTGCACACGAATACATTGTGTCAAAATAGTCGCTTGCAAAGTGCAATTCGTCCCATTCAAAACCAAGCCATTTGATATCTTGTTCAATGGCGTCAACGTATTCTTCACTTTCTTTGGTGGGGTTTGTGTCGTCGTATCTAAGATTGCAACGGCCGTTGTATTTTGCCTTTACACCAAAGTTTAAGCACAAACTTTTGGCGTGGCCAATGTGCAAATAACCGTTGGGTTCGGGGGGAAATCTTGTAATCGTTTGTTCTATTTTGCCTTCGGCAAAGTCATTTTCAATAATTTCTTCAATAAAATTTTCTGCCATTTTCTATACCTCGCTAAATGAATCTTCGTTGTTTTCCGTCCATTGGACGTCTTCTTCTTCCGTTTGCTGTTGCTGGTACTGTTGTTGTACCGAAACGGAAGCAACAAAGGCTTCTTCGTCAAGGAACTTGACGTATTTGCCAATCCATCCCAAAGGAATTTCGCCCGTTGCACCGTGTCTGTTTTTGGCAACAATCAACAAAACCTTTCCTTCGTGTCTGGACTCTTCGCTGGGACGATGAATAAACATAACCAAGTCGGCGTCCTGTTCAATTGCGCCCGATTCTCTTAAATCGGACAAAACGGGTTTGCCTGCCGTAACGTTTCCGTCTTGTTTTGTGGTACGGCCTTCGCCCTGACGATTAAGTTGGCACAACAACAAAATGGGAACGTCCAATTCTTTTGCAAGGTTTTTCATTGAACGCGTGATGTTGGAAACTTCCAATTGACGGTTTTCTTTTTTGCCCTCGGCGTCCGATTCCATCAAGCCCAAATAGTCAATGACAATCATGTCAAGTTTGCCTTGTGCTTTAAGTCGGCGACATTGACTTCTTATTTCGCTGGGTTTGATGTTTGCCGTATCGTTGCCAAACAAGTTCATTCCGTTGTAGATAACTTGGTAAGCATCGTGCAATTTTTTGAGCGCATCACTTGTTTGGAAGCGTCCCGTTTGAATTTCACCAAGTGTTACGCCCGACATACAAGCAAGCATTCTTTCCAACAATTGTTGGTTGGTCATTTCCAAAGAGAAAAATGCCGTCGTCTTGCCAAGCAATGCGGCGTGTTGCACCATGTTGAGTGCCATTGCCGATTTACCTACGCTTGGACGGGCTGCCAAAACGATAAGTTCGCCACCCTTAAAGCCGTTTGTCATATTGTCCAAACGAGAAAAGCCCGTAAGTACACCCGTCGTTTTGGTGGGATTTTGGTAACGCTTTTGAATTGTTACCATTACGTCTGCCAAAACGTCTTTTAAGGGAATCAATTTGCCAACTTGTCTTGTTTGGGTGAGTTGGTAAATTTGTTCTTCTGCAAAGGACAAAGCGTCTTCATCACTTTCCACTTCACATGCTTTTTCTATGATGTGGTTGCAAGAATTGATGAGTGAGCGCATAAGGGAACAACGTTTGACAATTTTGAGATAGTCTTTGTAACGTGCGCCGGAAGGCAACAAAGAGATGATTTCGTTTACGTAATCTACGCCACCACTTACCTTTGTGGTACCTTGACGGTTCATTTCGTCTATGAGCGTGGCAAAGCCAAGTTGTTGGTTGTCCAAAACCAACTGTCTAATTGCCAAAAATACGTTTTTGTTTTGACCAGAATAAAAGTCTTCAACACTTAATTCGGAAACGATTTCCAATGCTTCTTGTTTGTTTTTGAGTATGCAACAAAAAAGATATTTTTCCGCTTCGTCCGAGTGGGGTATTGAATACACCCTTTTTATGGGTTCGTAAATGACTTCCGTTTTATTTGCCATGATGCTCCTTTGCCGTCGGCACAATTGCCGATAAGATTACTTATAGTCGCCATATGTGCCGACAATATAACTTATATCAAATTATACAACATATATCGGGTAAAATCAACAAATAAATTAAAAAAATAGACGTTGTTTTGCTTTAATTTTAACCTAAAACAACGTCTATTGGATAGATGCAATCAACTTTGCGATAACTGTCGCTCCGCACTTGGGTTGTGGACAATATTTTTTCGCCTTTTTTTTGGATTACGTAGGTTTTGCTCTTTACGCCGTCGCTTCCTTGAACGTATTGTTCGTCAAAAGTTTTGGTTTTGTCAAAAAGTAAATATTTGGTGTCGTATGGGGTACGTTCCACTTGGGTGGAGATTTCTACGTCATAAGCGTTTTTCATGCCGTAAATTTCCACCGTTGCCCGTCCATCTTGACAAAAAGCAACGATATACAAAGGGCTTTGAGTGTCGTTTTCAAATTGAAAATCAAAAGCGCCGTACGACACCATTGCATCTCGCCCTGCCGAAACGTATAGGGGGACAAGGCTGTGGGGATGGACTTCTTTGACCTTTAAATTGGCGTACAACACCGCGTTGTAAAGGGTGGTTGACACTTGGCATACGCCACCACCTATTCCATCAACGTAACGCCCGTTGACAATGATTTTTGCCGACTGAAAGCCTTGCTTTTCACTTCGCTCGCCCACGATTTTGTTGAAAGAAAAGGTTTCGCCAACCTCTAATACGGTGCCGTTTATCTTTTTTAACGCAAGGGCAAGATTGTGACAACGGCTTGGTTTATTTGGATTGTAATAGGTGGAAAAAGTGCTTTTTTTTGCTGTAAATTGTTTTATCTCATCCACCGTTTTCGCCCTGTCGTATTTGAGGGGAAGTTGGATTTTTTTGTGGTTTTGACACACCATTTTCAAAAGGGTGTACCAATCTATTTTTACACCGTCAACGCCTTTTGTATAGAGGAATTTTTCTTCTTTTTCAGGACAAAATTTGAAAGTTGCATCCTTTCGGTTTTGTTCAAATTTCTCTTCAAAACGGCTCAAAATTGGCGAAATTCCATAAAAAAGATAGTTCAACACCGCTTTGGGTGGTAAACCCATTTCCAAAAATTCACAGGCAATTTGCCACTTGTTTGCATAATGAATTTTACGCTCTTCTTTTTCTTCTTGCGATAAATTTTCAGTCATTTTAGACAGCGTGTAACTTTGGCTTTCGCCTTGGCAATATATGGTAAATTGCCTGTCCCACGGCTCAAATGCAAATGCGGAAAAATTGCAAAATAAAACGCTTACAATTAACGTAAGCGTCAAAATTTTTGTTAGTTTCATTTAATTCCCAAAACCTTTTTGGTATAGGGCATGGGGGAAAAACTTTTGCCCAAGTCTATGCCGTGCTTTCCATCGTGAAAGTCGCTTCCACCCGTTACCACCATACTGTATTTCTTTGCCAATTTGGTGTAATACTTACGTTCAAAGTAAGTATGTGAAAAATACTCGGCTTCAATACCACCCAAACCTGCTTTGTACAAAGCAAGAAGGTATTTTTCAAACTGAGGCTTTGTCATACGCAAAAGTTTTGGATGCGCCAAAACGGGTATTCCACCGTATTTCAAAACCAATTTGATGGCTTCGGCAGGAGAAAGGCGTTTTGTCCTGACAAAACATTTGCCGTTTGTTCCAAGATACTTTTCAAAGGCTTGGCTTTCGTTTTCCACTACACCCATTTCTACAAGTTTTTTGGCAAAATCAGCACGGCCAACGGTGTTTCCCGCTTTGCTTTTTTTAAGTTCTTCCAAGTCAAAATCAATACCTAAATCGCAAAGACATTGCGCCAAGGCAACGTTTCTTTGGTTGCGATAGTCGGCAACGATTTCCATTTCTTTTAAAAATTGGGGATTTTTGTAGTCAACGTTGAACGCCAAAATATGCACGTCGGTGTTTCCTTCGTATGAGGACAACTCAACGCAAGGCAAAATTTGAATTTTGCCCTTGGCATGGTCTATTGCACGTTGCACCCCTTGTACCGTATCGTGATCGGAAATGGCAATGCAATGCATTTCGTTTTCTATTTGTCTATCTACCAATTGTTCGGGAGTCAAAGTTCCATCCGAACAGGTTGTGTGCAAGTGTAAATCACATTTCATACTTTAATTTTAATGCCTTTTTGCCTTTTGTCAAACAATAATATGCCCTTTATACAACTATAAGAAAAAAAGGCGTAAATTTTGTTTCAAAAACAAAAACACTATGTTTCACAGCGCTGTGAAACATAGTGTTTGAAGTTTGTTTTGGTTAAATTTTATTATTTGTTCAATGCAAGGTCAACTGCGACTGCACATGCAACGCTTGCGCCGACCATGGGGTTGTTGCCCATACCGATAAGACCCATCATTTCTACGTGGGCGGGAACGGAGGAAGAACCTGCAAATTGTGCATCACCGTGCATACGACCCATTGTATCCGTCAAACCGTAAGATGCGGGACCTGCTGCAACGTTGTCGGGGTGAAGTGTACGGCCTGTGCCACCACCACTTGCTACCGAGAAATACGTTTTGCCGTGTTCTTGGCACCATTTTTTGTACGTGCCTGCGACGGGGTGTTGGAAACGTGTGGGGTTGGTGCTGTTGCCTGTGATGGAAACGTCAACGTTTTCACTTCTCATGATTGCAACGCCTTCGTTTACGTCGTCGGAACCATAGCAACGAACTTTTGCTCTGTCGCCTTTGGAGAAGGGAATTTCTTTGACAACTTTCAATTCGTCTGTGTAGTAGTCGTATTCCGTTTGAACGTACGTGAAACCGTTGATTCTTGCAATGATGTATGCTGCGTCTTTGCCCAAACCGTTCAAAATGACACGCAAGGGTTTTTGGCGAACTTTGTTTGCCGTGCTTGCGATACCGATTGCGCCTTCTGCTGCTGCGAAACTTTCGTGACCTGCCAAGAAAGCAAAGCAATCCGTTTCTTCACGGAGCAATTTAGAAGCCAAGTTGCCGTGTCCTAAACCGACTTTTCTTTGGTCTGCAACGGAACCGGGAATGCAGAATGCTTGCAAACCAACACCAATGTGTTCGGCTGCGATGGGTGCGCTTTCTGCTTTTGATTTGAGTGCAAGGGCGCAACCAACTGTGTATGCCCATACTGCGTTTTCAAAGCAAATGGGTTGGATGCCACGTACGATGCTATCTACGTCAACGCCGTGTTGTGTGCAAATTTCTTTGCATTGTTCCAAATCTTTGATGCCGTATTTTGCCAATACTTCGTTGATTTGGTTAATTCTTCTATCAAAACTTTCAAATGTAATTGCCATTGTAATGTCCTCCCACCTTATTCTTTGCGAGGGTTGATGTACTTGGCAGCATCGTTAAATCTGCCATAGTGCTTGCGTGCCTTTTCCAATGCTTCCGTGCCGGAAACGCCGTCTTCAACTGCCTTCATAAGCAATGCCAAGTTTACGTATTCGTAACCAATGATTTCGTTGTTTTCGTCAAGTGCCAACTTCGTGATGTAACCTTCGGTAAGGTTGAGGTAACGAGGGCCTTTAACTTTTGTGGAATAGCATGTGCCAACCATGGATGCAAGACCTTTGCCCAAGTCTTCCAAACCTGCGCCAATGGGCAAACCTGCATCGGAAATGCAGATTGTGTTCTGCCGTAAACAATTTGCAAGAACAATTCTCTCATTGCGACGTTGATTGCGTCACAAACCAAGTCTGTGTTGAGTGCTTCCAAAATTGTTTTGCCGGGAAGGATTTCACTTGCCATTGCTGCAGAGTGTGTCATACCGGAACAACCGATTGTTTCTACCAATGCTTCTTCAATGACACCGTTTTTGACGTTGAGAGTCAATTTGCAAGTGCCTTGTTGAGGAGCACAGCAACCGCAACCGTGTGTAAGACCGTTGATGTCTTTGATTTCGGTAGATTTAATCCATTTTCCTTCTTCGGGAATGGGTGCAGGACCGTGATTGCAACCTTTTGCAACACAAGTCATTTTGTGAACTTCGTGTGAATATTGCATAACGCATTATACCTCCGTTTGTTTTTTAACCAAAAAAATTATACCATACAAAGCAAATTTTGCAAACTATTTGCATACAAAAAAAAGCCTTGCCATAAGGACAAAAAAAATGCCCGAACTCATTTTTTGAGATCGGGCTTTCAAAGGGTTTATTGCACAAATGTAAAAGAGAAAAATCAGTCTTGGGCAATAAACGAAAGGAAATCTTTTGTAGAAAAATCTTTGGCGCACAACGCTTTGCGTTGAAGCATCGTGGTGAAATTGGTACAACGGGCTTCCTTTTTGTTGACGTCAACCACAACGCAATTAAGTTTGTAGCCCTTTTGAGGAGGACGAGCAAACTTTACACCGTTTTTGGGAAGATTTTTGAGAAGTTTTTCCAAGTCTTTTTGATCTTTGAAGCAAACGACAACGTCAAAATTGTCTTTGCCTACAACGTAACCTTCCTTTTTGAGCATTGCAACGGTGCCTTTCATCTAACTTCTCCTTGGGTGCTTATACAAAATATCAAACGCTTCCTTTTAAGTCAAACGAAAAAGGGACAATTTTTAGTAACAAAATTTCTTCTATTTCGTTGTACGTTTGGCTTTTTTTATGAAAAGCGACAAAAGGTTATTTTATTCTCCTTTTTTTAATATATTTAGAATAAACGAGGTCTTTTTTGAAACAATATATCGTAAAACGGACACTTGACGTTGCAAACTTTATTATTCAAAACAATGCCACCATACGAAAAGCATCCAAAGAATTTTGTGTTTCAAAATCTTGCGTCCACAAAGACCTTAAATACAATTTGAAAAGGTTGGACAAATTTAAATACCTTTTGGTGCAACAAATTTTGAAGGTTAATTTTGAACAAAAACACCTTCGTGGTGGTGTGGCGACAAAAAATAAATATAAAAACACAACGAAAAAACCCAATTGATTGTTCTCAATTGGGTTTGCTTTTTTAATAAATTTTGCACTTTTTAACTTGTTTTGATACAAAAAAAGTGGTTTTTTGCTATTTTTTGATGGGCAACAATGCTCTCGTTTCCATTTTGTATTGACTAAATCCGTCTTTTTTGGATTGTCTGCCGTCTGCCAAAGGGATGCTTACAAACATAAACAACAAGGTGTTTGCAACAGCTCCTGCTACCAAATGCCAATTGGACAAATTTGTGCAAATTACCATAAGGGCAACGCCCCACCACATTAAAATTTCGCCAAAATAGTTGGGGTGACGGCTGTATTTCCACAAGCCCGTGCGAATAAAGGGTGTTGTGCGATTTTTTCTGTATAGGTGCATTTGGACGTCGGCAATGCCTTGCATGGTAAATGCGCCCACCGATTGAATAAAAAATAAAAGGGTAACCAAAGAAAATTCCACGTCATATAAAAAAGCGTAAACGGCAGGAACAACGCACAAATACACCACCAACGTGGGGACTAAGTGTATGCCAACAAAGTTTATAACAGGATAAAAAGTCTTGGTTCTTTCTTTGAGCATGGTATATCGCCAATCTTGATGAGTAAGGTCAAGAAAAGTGTATGCCCAATTTGCAGTAAGGCGTATTCCCCAAAGACAAATTGCCACAAGCAAAAGCACTCTTGTGACGGTCAAAGTTTTGCCAATGGCAAAAGCCATCACGATGACGATGGGTTGGACACTCCAATAGGGGTCATAGACCGATGCGTTGCCAAAAATAAGACTGAACACAAAGGTAAATATGGTTGCTACGACGTCGGCAATGAGCAGATTGAGCCACCACTGAAAAGAAAGTGCGTTGTAAACCAAAACACCAACCACAGTTGCCAAAATATAAACCAAGCCTACGACGATGAAACTCATTAGGCGATTTTCTTTCAATTTTTTCATTTGTAACTCCTTAAAGGCACTTTGTGTATTATACTTCTTTTTAAAAAAATGCGCAACCGTTGTGTTTGGGTCAATATCTTTTGTACGTTCTTTTTATTGTTTACCATATAATTGACAAAAAACTTCTCGTAAACTAAAATTGACAAGTAAATAAATTGTTAAGGAAGTATATAACTATGTCCGAAAAAGCAACAATGGAAAAAATTGTAAACCTCTCCAAAGGTAGAGGTATCATCTATCCCGGTAGCGATATCTACGGCGGTATGGGTAACACGTGGGACTATGGTCCTGTTGGTGTGGAAATCAAAAACAACATCAAAAAACTTTGGTGGAAACGCTTTGTTCAAGAAAATCCCAAAACGTACGGCGTAGATGCAGCAATTTTGATGAACAGCCGTGTTTGGGACGCAAGTGGTCACACCACGTCCTTTTCCGACCCCAAAATGGACTGCAAATGCTGTAAACAACGTTTCCGTGCAGACGTCATCATTGAAAACCACTCCAAAGGTCAAGTGAACGCAGACAACTTGTCTAACGAAGAAATGCAAGAATATATCCAACAACACCACGTTTGCTGTCCCAAATGCGGTAACTTTGATTGGACTGCAATTAGACAATTTAACCTTATGTTTGAAACAAGCCGTGGCACAACGGACGAAAGCCAAAACAAATTATATCTCCGCCCCGAAACGGCACAAGGCGAATTTGTAAACTTTTTGAACGTTCAACGCACGTCCAGAGCAAAAGTTCCTTTTGGCATTGCTCAAATCGGTAAAGCGTTTAGAAATGAAATCACACCCGGCAACTTCATTTTCCGCACCATTGAATTTGAACAAATGGAACACCAATGGTTCTGCAAAGAAGGCGACGACCAAAAATTCTACGAAGAATATAAGCAAACTGCACTTCAATTTTTGCTTGACTTGGGTATTGACAAGGAAAGTTTGAGATTTAAAGACCACGACAAACTTGCTCACTACGCAAAAGCAGCATGTGATATTCAATTCAAATTCCCCATCGGTTGGCAAGAATTGAACGGTATTCACAACCGTACCAACTACGACCTTTCTCGCCACCAAGAATACAGCGGAAAATCCATGCTCTATATGGACCCTGTAACAAACGAAAAATACGTTCCTTACGTCATTGAATACTCCATTGGCGCAGACCGTTTGATGTTGGCAGTTCTTTCTCACGCATACGACGAAGAAACTTTGGAAAACGGCGAAACAAGAGTCGTTTTGAGATTTATCCCCGCAGTTGCTGCATACAAAGTTGCCGTTTTGCCTTTGCAAAAAAATCTCAGCGAAAAAGCAAGAGAAATCTATCAAAGACTTTCCAAAGAATTTATGTGCGACTATGACGAAACGGGTTCTATCGGCAAACGTTATCGCCGTCAAGACGAAATCGGTACGCCTTTCTCTTTGACAGTTGACTTTGACACACTTGAAACTGGTAAAGTAACCTTGCGTGACAGAGACACAATGCAACAACAAACTTTGACGGTGGACGAAGTTATTGCATACGTCAACGAAAAATGCAAATTTAACTGATTGCACCACTTTTAAAAAATTGCAGTTTTTTTGAAAAAGCCATTTAATTTTGAAATAAACTGTGGTATAATGACGAAGTTATTAAATATAAAATAAAGGAGATATCTAATATGAAAAAAATTCTTTCTACAGTTGTCGTATGTGTTCTTCTTTTGACTTGCGTTTTGGCTTTTGCAGGTTGCAAAACCATTTCTGGCGAATACACAGACGCATTGAGCATCACAACCTATAAATTTTCCGGTAGCAAAGTAACAATCACAATTGACAACATTATCGGCGAAGACACGGTTATTGAAGGTAAATACTCCATTGACAAAAACGAAGAAGGCGACTTTGAAATCACCTTTACCTTTGAAGGCGAAGATGACGGCGAAGAATATGTCGGTACGTTCAGCTTCTCCGAAGGTAAAGAAGAAAACGGTACAAAATACATCAAAATCGCAGGAATCAAATACACAAAGAAATAATTTGTTAAATAACGAAAATTTTTTAAAGAGATTTTTATTAAACTCGGCTTATTTTAAGCCGAGTTTTTTCTTGCCAAATTTTGTTGTATTGAACAAATTTTTTAACTATAATAAAGGTAAATAAAAATTTGACGGTTATTTTTTGCGCTACCTTTGGTTTATTTCTCCTCACTAAACCAATGGTAGGTGTACTTTTTAGTGAACAACGACTATACTGTATGTAAAAGGAGGTCACCCATGGATCAAATCAAAATAGGAAAATTTATTGCCGAGTGCAGAAAAGAGAAAAACTTGACGCAAAAAGAGTTGGCGGAAAAACTTGGCATCACCGACAAGGCAATATCCAAGTGGGAACGAGGCATCGCAATGCCCGATTCTTCCATTATGCTTGAACTGTGTGATATTCTTGGCATCAGCGTAAACGAATTGTTATGTGGGGAGATAGTTACGATGGATAATTTTAACGACAAAATGGAAAAAACTTTAATTGAAATGATTAAACAAAAGGAACAAGCAGACAAAAGATTGTTGGCTGCCGAAGTATTTATAGGCATTACTGCAACGGTGGTTCTTTTGGCGTTGATTTTTGTTGCATCTTTTACACAAATGGATACTTGGCTGAGAGTTACTCTTATTTTGCTTGGTTTTACATTGTTTTTAGCAGGTTGCTTTTATGCATTAAGACTTGAACAAGTGGCAGGATATTATCAATGCAAACATTGCGGACACAAATACGTGCCGACCTACAAGGCAGTAACTTCGGCTCCGCATATTGGCAGAACAAGATATATGCGTTGCCCCAATTGTGGCAAAAAGTCTTATCAAAAAAAAGTGTTGAGCAAAGATGAAACAAATTCCACGTCGTCGGATAGTTGAACTTTGTAGAAAAATCATTTTAAAAAGGTGTTGAACTTCAAATTTTTAAAGAAAGTTTATTGTTTTGACAAAACAATAAAAGTAAAGAGTAGCAAAAAACTTGCTACTCTTTTTTTAGATATTTTTCCAGCGCTTGATACTTTGGCAAAACTGTGCAAATTGCTTGACGTAAAAAGTGATTATATTTTGGGTTTGTCTAAATACTGAATTTTATAACAAAAAAAAGACTTGGAATATTGTCAAGTCTTTTTTTGTGATTTTTTGTTTTAAAAAAATGATTTGTGTTGCAAAGAAATTTTAGCCAAAGTATTTTTCCAACAAGTCAACAAGTTGTTGGCTGAGTTTTTGGGCTGTTCTGGGATAAAAGCCCAATTCTTCTTTGTCGCAACCGGCTTGTACCGTTTTTTCCAACAACAATACACCGTCTTGTGCTTTGTATTTGTGGCAAACTTCACATTTGGGTGAGCCAACGTAAATATAGATTGTGTCGCCCAATACAATGTTTGCTCTTGTTTCGGGCCATTCAATTACGTCGTCGGCAACAAATTCTTTTGCTTTTTTGGGAAGCAACCAGCAATGCGTATCTTGTTTTTTGACAAGTTTCTTTGCTTCTGCACTTTCTACGGGTTGAGATTGATATACCGTCACGTTGTCGCCGTTGTTCCACAAACTGTCAAGTTGGTAGGTGGAACGAGTTTCTGCGTGGAAAATATGCACGATTACGTCGCCATAGTCGGCAACAATCCATTTTGCGTTTGCCATACCTTCTTTGCGCAAACAAAAATAGCCTTTCTTTTCGGCTTTTTCTTCCAAGTTTTCAAAAATAGCCTTTACTTGGGGTGCGCTGTTGCCTGAACAAACAACAAAGTAGTCGCAAACTGCCGTTTCGGTTACGTCAATAATTTTTATATCGTATGCTTTTTTCTCGTCGAGTGCCGAGCAAATGGTTTGAAGTTTATCGTTCATTGTTTTCTCCTCTTTTCGTGTAATATAAAATGGCTTCTTGTGTGTACGGATGGGTAATTCGTCCCGATTGGACACAAACTTCGTGGGCTTCTTTCAAGACGTTTACAAAAGTTTCGTCAAAGGTTTCTCCCCACAAATGCTCCAATGGATATGGACGGGTGGCTTCCACCTTGTCGGCAACGTACACCACTTTTTCCAATTCCGTCATGTTGGCGCGTGCCGTCGTGTGATATTTGATAGCATCCAAAATTTCTCTGTCAAATATGCCAAACTCTTTTTGAGCAACCCTTTCGCCTAAAAATGCGTGTACCACGGGAGTGGGCAAGTCGCCTTGGGTGAAATCATAATAGGAAAATTGACTTTTGTCAATATACTTTGCACAATCGTGTAAGCAACAAGCCAAAAAAACTTTGTTTTTGTCGCATTTTGTAGGCAACTTCAACCCTGCAACCGTCGTGTGCAAACTGTGTAAATAGCGATTTTCACTCAACATTGTCCTGAGCTTTTGCGTGTAGGGGCGATAATTTTGAAAAAGTCCATTTTCCTTTATATATTGTGCAACTTTGCCGTCCACTAAATACAAGTCAACGTCAAATTGGATGGACGTCCTAACAAGCGTGCTGGATACTGCCGTTGCCACGGTGGGTAACAACACCACTTTTGCCAAATAGTCGGCTTGTACGCTTTCCACGTGACTTTCTATTTCTACGCCCTTTCTTGGAGCAACAGCCAAAGTGGCAAGTCGGCAAATTTCTTGGGGATTTTTCCACAAGTGAAAATCTTTAAGGCTGTCTGCACCCAAAATGAGATAAAAAGTGTCGTTTGGATGAAGTCTTTTGAAGTGTTGCAAGGTCAAATAGGTGTAGCCAACACCATCGCTGTCCATTTCAAAAGTGGAAATTTCTACGTTGTCAAAGTCAAACGCGCGTTTGCACATTTCCAAACGATGATGCTTTTCTATGGAAAGTTCCCCTTTGAAGGGAGATATTCCGCTTGGCACAACGTAAACTTTGTCCAATGCTAGTTGGCGTTGGGCTGTGTGAAGCAAATTTACGTGACTGTTGTGCGGAGGCAAAAATGCCCCACCAAAAATACCTATTTTCATATAGGCATTATATAATAAATATAAAAAATAAACAATAAAATTCGTTAAATAAGTCAATAATCAGGCTATGGCTAAATTTTTGAACGCAATAATTATTTCGGCAACGGCGTGGTTTTTGTGCTTTTGTTGGATTTTTACCCTTTCAAGAGAGAAAACTTTGTCCTTCGTATTGGCAACCTGTCTTGCAGTCGGTTCCTTTTGTTTAATTCGTCTTTTGGACAAAAATAAAAAACAAAAACCCACCAAAAGTCAAATAAATCAAAAAAACAAAATGGATGCAACAAGTTTGGCTTTTTGCGACGGCACAAACAGCGTAAAAGAGTTGCTTACTTATAAAAACTTTGAATTGGAAGAAAAAGACGGCTTGTATGCCACAAAGGACGGTACTACTTATTTTGTGGTAACTTACCTTGGGTTTGCCCCTTTTGACTGCCAAGCACTTGCAAACGCCTTCAAAAAAGCAAAACCGATAGATAACCTTTTGGTGTTTTGCTTGAAGGCCTCTCCCGACGTTTGCGACATGGCGCATCTTGTGGGAATTAACCTCGTTTTGTATCAACAAAAAGAAGTTTTGGCCTTGTTTGATAGTTGCAAAGTTTCCTTGCCCAAACTAAAAACAAAACCAAAACCAAAGATTTTCTACTATATGTTTAATAAAAACCGATTTTGGCAATGGTTTGGCTCGGCTTTCTTCTTGTCGTTGGCAAGTTGGGCTTCCCCATTTGGAACGTGGCTTTTGACGTGGGCAACGATAACTTTTGTCATAAGCATCTTTTGTTTGTTCAACAAAAGGTTTAATCAAGTGGAAAAAAGTCTGCTCTAAGTTAATTTGAGCAGACTTTTTAACGTGGACGAACCGTTTGACGTCGTCAATAAACTGTCCAACTGATTGAAATCCAAGCGTGAGACCACTTGAAAATGGTCGTTTACCACTTCTATTTGGTACAAAAAACCATTTTTCAATCGTTTTGTAACTTCATATATTTTTGCATTCCAATTAAATACCAACGTTTTCTTTTCCATTCCACCACGCAAATTTGCCCCTTTAAGACACCCTGCCGAATAAAAGGAAAGGGTTGGGGATTGTTGAAAAGACGAAGTCATCAAAAAGAAAGCAAACAATCCCAACGAATATAACGGCACAAAAAAAAGCGAAACAATAAAGGCAAAAAATAACGAAAGGGCAATCGCTTGTGCCAAAACCATAACAATTTTATCTTGGTTTTTTACGTTTGTAAGTTGCAAAATTCCAAGCAAAACCCTGCCTCCGTCCATGGGAAAGCAGGGTATAAGGTTGCAAAGTCCCAACGTCAAATTGGCGTACAAAAAGTTTTCCAAATAAACGTAGGTTGCTGGTGCAATCCACCACAATGCCAAACAAACGATTGCCAAACACAAGTTGATAAACGGCCCTGCAAGGGCAATTGCGATGGCGTCAAACCCTTTTGCATTTCCTTTTGAATACAAAACTGCACCAAACATAGTGAATTTTAGTTCACAAAAGGTGTAAAATCGGCTTTTTGCCACCAAAACGTGTCCCAACTCGTGCAAGACAAGACACGTCAAAAAAGTTAGATACAGTTGCCAATTTGTAACCAAGCAAAGTATGGCAAACAGCCAAAAACTTGCATCAAAAGAGATTTTTAGACCTTCCAACTGACTTCCGTGCCGTTTGCAACTACGTTTTGTACCACTTGTTGTTGGTAATAAACGGTAAGCGTCAAGGAAGAACATTCTCCCAAAACGTCGTATTGGTTGACCACGTCACCCACTTTTACGAAAATTTCTTCTAAATTCTCGTACACGAAAAGGGTGTTTTCGTCCACGGATACCGTAACGGAGTTTTCGCCAACGTTTGATACCGTTCCTTGTTCAAGACAAAGCGCCAACGATCCACCCATAAAAGATACTTTGCCGTTTTGAACGCTTTCCACTTCCCACCATGCAGGTACTACGATGGTGTTGGAAATGTCGGTTGTTTGACCGAAAAACGTGGCTGTAAACATGGTTTGAGCCGTTTCTATAAATTCGCCACCCATTGCTGTGTCGGCAATTACAACGCCCACCGCCAAAAGTAAAAATACGGCAACCAAACTTGTTGCAATAATGCGTCTTTTATTGCTTTTTTGTGCCTTTTTGGGCTTTTTGTTGACGTATTTCCGCTTTGCATAGGTTATTTCTAACCAATCTGTGTCACAAGCATTTGCTTGTTGTTGAGTTGCTCCAACGTAATCTTCCATAAACGTTACCTCCCGTGGCAAACGTGTTGCTCTTTTCCCTTTACATTATGCAATAAAAAATTTCATTATTCTCTTTTGTCATCTTTTAAACGGGAAATTTTCACTTTGATTGTAACGGTCATTTGTTGAGTGTTGAGCAAAAATTGAAAATCTTCCTTTTCAAATACAAAATACTGCGCCAACGCTCTATTTACGTCGGCACAAGCACCTTTATAAACGTGCTTTGCTCCACATTGGTCAAAGGCAAGTACCTTTTGTGCTCGTAAAAATTGTTGTGAATTAAATTGTTTCATCGCCTAAATAACCTTGTCCAAAAATTTTTGTAGGGAGTTACCACGTCCAAGAGTTTTTGTGTGCCAAAATGCAAATTGTCTGCCAAAATTACGAAGGGGTTGGCTGACGTTTGTCCAAAACAATTTATCTCGTCGTCATCGGCAACAATGCCCAACGGTTTTTGCCCCAAAAGAGCAAAAACTTCCATCGGCGACAACATTTTGCCCTGCGCCACCAAGTCGCCTCGCACTCGGTTTACCACCACTCCAACCGAAAAAGGCGAAAGAGTTGCAAGGTAACGCACAACTTTGTCGGCATCTCGTACTGCCGAAAGATGAGGAGTGCATACCACCAACGCTTCGTCGGCACAGTTGACTGCTCTGATAAACCCCGCATCCATACCGGCAGGGCAATCTATCAAAACGTAATCAAACTGCTCGTCCAAACGCTGGATTATTCGCTTTACGTTTTCACAAGTAAACATCCTTACGCTTTGATGACAACTTGGCATAACGAAAAAGGTGGGGACATTGTCCACCTTTAACAAGGCTTGTTTTATTCGGCAACGATTTTCCAATACGTCCACCAAGTCAAAAACTACCCTGTTGTCCAAACCAAGCGCAACGTCAAGGTTGTTCAACCCCACGTCCAAATCAACAGCCACCACCCTTTGCGAACGATTTGCCAACGCCATACCAAGGTTGGCGCAAACTGTGGTTTTTCCAACACCACCCTTTCCACTTGTCAATACTATCTTTCTTGCCACGATTTTCTCCTTGTATGCGCCATTATAACAGCCCTCAATTGTAAAAACGTGTAAGATAAACCCAACATTGAACGAAATATGTCAACCTTTTGCCCAAAAAATTTTACTTGCTCTTTACAAAACGGGCAAAGTGGTATATAATTTTTTTATGTTAATCTTGGCATCGGCTTCCCCCAGACGAAAAGAATTGTTGGCGGAAATTACAACTGAATTCAAGGTGGTTGTGTCTAACTTTGACGAACAACCCACCGCTCTTGCCCCGATTGAATTGGCAAAATACTTCGCTTACGAAAAAGCTCGTGACGTGGCAAAACAATTCCCCGACGACGTTGTTATTGGTTGCGACACCATCGTCGTGTTTGGCGACCTTGTTTTGGGCAAACCTAAAACACACAAAGACGCCGTTGATACCTTGGAAAAATTGTCCAACAACACCCACTTCGTTTATACCGCATTTTCAATAATTTCCAAAAACAAGGAAATTTGTGACGTGGAGCAAACCAAAGTTTTGTTTAGAGAATTGTCCAAAAAGGACGTTGATGACTACGTTTCTTCGGGCAGTCCTTTTGACAAAGCAGGTGCGTATGGAATTCAAGACAGCGATTTCGTGATTAAAATTGAGGGAAGTTATTCCAACGTAATGGGATTTCCCAAAGAAAAAATTGAACTTTATTTGAAGCAATTTGACTTAATAGGAGAAAATTTATGACAAAATACAACGTAACGTTGACAATTGGCTCTGCTTACTGCGCTTTGGCAGGTAAACACGCCGATTTTTATATCAAAGAACCTTCCGTCGTGGCAAAAGACAACGTTGACGGCACCATTAAAGGCTGTGGCAACCACGCTCTTCGCCTTGTTGCAAGTGGTATGGCAAACGTCAAAATTGTTAATCCCATTTTGGAAGGAACAATCTCCGATGCAGAAGGCGCAAAAGAGTTGTTTAGAACGTTGTTTGCAAAATTGTTGCCTCAAAAGGCTCAACTTTTCCCCGACACAAAGGTCGTTGCCGTTGTTCCTTGCGCTTTAAACACTTCCGACAAAACGCAAATTGAAAACGTCTTGTTGCAAATTGGCGTAAAATCAGTGTCTTTTGTTGAAACACCTTTAGCAGACAGCGTGGAACTTTTTAGACAATTCCGCACAAACCGTGGTATCGTAATGGATTTGGGCAGTGATTGTGCCGATTTTGCAGTCGTTTATGGCGACCAAATTGTTGCAGGTGCAACAGTTTATCTCGGTGGCAAGGCTTTGACACAAGCCATTAGACAAAAAGTGAGAGAAAAATATTTGCTTCAACTCTCCTCTGCCGAAGCAGAAAAATTGAAAGTTAAGTGCGCAAGTTTGTATTCCAACGACACGTCTTCTTGCACCGTCTATGGAAGCAACTTTGAAACGGGCGAAAATGAAAAAGTAACCATCACAAGCAAAGAATTGTTTGATACAACACAAGACTTTTGCAATAACTACGTCAAAATTATTTACAGCCTTATAAACTCCATTCCCGATGAAATGGTAAATCTTATCAAACAAGAAGGCGTAATGGTTTGCGGTGGCACTGGTCTTTTGGAAGGCTTGGAAAATTACCTTCACAATCAACTTGATATGGTCGTCCGTCTTGCAGATAACTGCAAAAACACCACCATTGAAGGCGCAAAACAAATGCTTAATTAACAAACAAGCCCTGGAAGTTTCAAGGGCTTATTTGTTATTATTTTGTTTTGGAAGGAAACGTCAAATTCAAGCCCTTGCAAAAGCAGGGGCTTTTTTGTTGGAGTTTTTGTTTGGTAAAAAAAATGCAACCCTTTTGGCAAACCAAAAAAGTGGGTTTTGGTGTTAAAATTGAATAAAATGCGTGAAAAAAGACCTTTGAAAAATCAAAGGTCTTTTTTTGAGTTTGAATTATAAAATTTCCAAGTTCTTTTTGAATACACGTTTGAAGTCCAAAGAAAGGCTTACTGCATCTTTAAGTTCCAACATGGCGTCGCCCGAAAGTTCCGTCTTCATAATGACGCTGTCGCCAAGCACTTCGCAAGTGATTTCCGGAACAACCGATGCACGGCTTTTGTCAAATGCCAATGCCAAACGCAAAATCATTGCCAACTTTTTGACGGCTTGAACGTCTTCTTCCGACAAAACTGCCGAATATTTGGTTGCCCATTCGGTATAGTTGATTTCTTCCTTGTCGTGGACTGCCGTGATAAATGCCGACAAAACGACGTCACGGTGACTTGCACCGTAAAGGTTGCTGTTGAGCAAGAAATATGCAGTATGTTTGGGGTTGTTGTAGAATTTTACACACGTTCCAACGTCACTCATAAGGGCGGCAATACGCAAAACTTTGACGTATGCACGGGGGAATTTGTGCAAAACACGAAGTTGTTTGAAAAGTTGTACGCACAAATTATATACTTGTTCGGCGTGGACTTCGTTGAGATTTAACTTTTTCAAGTAAGAATAAATGCTGTGGCCAACAACGTCGGAAATGGGTTTTTCCAACGTTTGGGGGCAAGCATAGTTGAAAATGATGCCTTCTCTTATGCCCGAACCACTTGACGTGATTGTTTCAAAACCACAGTGTTCCACCATGGCTTTGGTTGCTGCCAATGCGGCGGGGAAAATGTCTGCACGAGTGGAAGACAAACCTTTGATTTTGGTTTTCTTTTCCAAGTCCAAACCTTTAATCATATTGTAAACGTAGTTGAAGTCGTCCACCTTCATTTTGTAGTTGTGGACCATATCCAACGGATAGCGAGTGACCTTTCGGCAAATGCGCGCAAGGTTTCTGAAACTGCCACCAACACCAATGAATTGCGTGTCGGGGTCAAGTTCTTTGAGCCACTCCACTTCTTCCAAACGTGATTTTACGTAATGTACCATATCGTCGGCAATTTGCTCGTTGGTTTTACCCGATTTGCCAAATTGCTCAATCAAATTGACCCCACCAAAATCAAAAATGTGGGTGTGCAAAACAACACGTCTGTTGTAGTAAATTATTTTGGTTGAACCACCACCAAATTCCATAATAAGTCCACGAGGAATATCCATGGAGTTGATAACTCCCTGGTAAACGTAATAAGGCTCTTCTTCCTCTGTGATAACTTTGAATCTGATACCCGTTGCATTGAAAACGTCGTTTAAGAACGTTTTTTGATTTTTTGCACGACGGACTGCAGCCGTTGCAATGGCAATCACTTTGTCGGCGTTATATACCGAGCATATCTTTTTAAAAGATTTTAACGTTTCGATTGCTTGCAAAATACGAGTTTGTTTCAAGTTGCCGTCTTCGTCGATGTCGCCCAACCTTACAAGTTCTCTTTCGTCGTCAACCACGTTAAAATAACCGCCATCTAATACGTCGTAGATGACAAGTCGTGCCGTGTTTGAACCCAAATCAATAAGTGCCACTCTTTCCATATAAATTACTCCTAGACTATGCCAAACTCATAGCCTGTGCAAAGTATAGCACAACGTGTCAACTTTGTGAATACCCTTTTTTCAAATTTTACTATTTTTTTCAATAATTATTGTATTTATTTTATATATATACCACTTTGGACGCAAACTCATTGTTGATTTTCCATTTTAAGCCGACAAAATCCGTCTTTTATTTGCGTTTTTACGAACGTTGGATATAAACTTTCTTTTTTTTTAAAACGGCGTTCACCCAAGAAAAAGCCTAAACCTTTTGTTTTTTTTCTTGAAAGGTGTTATGTCAAAAAAAACAAATGGCAAAAGACAGGAAAATTGCCCACAAATTGTGGGCAATTAAAAAAAGTTATTGAAAACTGGCTTTTAATAGTGCGTTGTCTATGGGCTTGATTTTTTTAAGTGCAAAAAACAACACGCCTGCCACCAAACAATCCACTAAAACGTAAAGGCTGTATCCAAGCGAATATACCCAACTTGCAACGCCTTCGGGGGCGTATTCGCCAAAGAACACCCAACCCGAAACAAAGTGGCAACCGTATCTTAACAAGGCAACCGTCAAAATACCCAAAATTGGACTTAAATTTTTCCAATTTAAAGGCTTGAAAATGGAAACGAAACCCACCGTGGCATACGCCAAAGGATAGTCCAAAAGGTATTGTATGGGATGCACCACCCACGGGTCTTGAATTGATTGCAAAATGCCGTAAATCAAACAGCACAAAAGTCCTTTGGGTAGTCCAAAATACCAACCGTACAACAACAAAAGAACAATTGAACCTGCCGTAACGCTTCCACCTTGTGGCATACGAAAAAGTTTTACGTAACTCAACGCAAAAGAAATGGCAATGCAAACGGCACCGTAGGCAATTGACTTTGTGTTGTAAGAATTTTTATCACGAGAAACAATAGCCACAACCAAAGCCGTCAAACCAATGATAATTGTTGCAGACAAAAGGTAAAGTTGATATTGCTCGGTGTAGTCGCCGTCCAAAAAACCAACCACCACGTTGTAGGCAATCCAGCCAACAGATGCCACTGCCAAGAGGGAAATGACGGCAATTTTGACAATTTTTGCATAATTTTTATTCATAAAAAAACCTCCGCAAAAATGTCGGAGGAAATGAAAATATCTATAAGAAAAAGTCTTCCTTACGCAAGAATAATCTTGTTCAAGTTCCATGGGTATTTCTCAGCGACAAGTCGCACCCCCGACAATTTTATTATTTAACTGTTTGTATTATATACCCTGCTTTTTGGTTTGTCAAGGGCAATTTAATTTTGTTTGGCGAAAAAACAAAAAAGGACGAATTTTGCAAAATTTTTCCTTTTTTTGCAAAAATATTGTTAAATTTACATTTTTAAATATTTTTATCAAAAAGAAAAAGGCTTTGAATTTTCAAAGCCTTTTTGTCTTTTTTTCAACAAAAATTGTCGTTGGTTTTTAGTTTTCGCCGGGTGTTTTCAAGATGCACTTTCTGGGGCATTTGGAGGCACAGATGCCACAATTGGTGCATTTTGAATAATCGTAAACGGGGAGATTTTCTTGCATTGTGATTGCTCCGTGAGGGCAATTTCTTGCGCACAAACCACAAGCAATGCAACCTACTTTGCATTGTCCCATGACGTCTTTGCCACGGCATTTGGAAGAACATGCAACGTAATATTTTGCCGATGCGGGAATTTTTTGCATCAAAGATTTGGGACATGCTTGGGAGCAAGCACCACAGTTTGTGCAAAGTCTTGTGTCAACTTGTGCACAACCGTCAACGATTTCAATGCAATTTTCGGGGCAAACTGCCTTGCAGTTGCCGTCGCCCAAACATGCGTGAATACATTGTTTTCTGCCACCGTTGAGCATATTTTCGTACGTGCAATCGCAATATCCTTGATATCCAAATTTGTCGTTGGCTTTGTCGCCACCGCAACAAGCAATTACCGTTACTTTGGGGCCGTCGTTTTTCACTTCTACGCCCAAAATTTCACCGATTTTTACAATGCTGTCCCCTTTGAGTTGACCGCATTTTTTGACTTCGGCTTTGCCTTCTGCCAATGCTTTTGCAAAGTCAGAGCAACCTGCATAACCACAACCACCACAGTTTGCGTGAGGAAGGTTTTCATAAACTTGGTCAATTTTGGGGTCTGTTTCTACGTGGCACAATTTGCTGATAACCAAAATGATTGCGCCAAGCACCACTGCCATACCTGCCATGATTGCTACGGACAAACCAACGATGTTCCATTGAATTGTGATGCCACCTTCTGCAAATGCTAAAATGTAATTCATCATTTGTTCCTCCTTAAATCAACGAAAAGGCGTAAAATGCCATTGCCATAAAGCAAGATGCAATCATTGTGATGGGGAAACCTTTGAGGCTTTTTGCAATGGGAAGTTTGTCCAATTTTTCTCTTAAACCTGCCAAGAGAACGATTGCAAAAGTAAAGCCTACGCCTGCAAACAAACCGTACATAACTGCTTCAAACAAGCCCGTAACCAATGCTTCGGTCAAAACCAATTCAGCTACGCCCAAAATTGCACAGTTTGTCGTGATAAGAGGAAGGTAAATACCCAAAGATGAGTACAATGCGGGGATAAATTTTTTCAAAACCATTTCAACAATTTGTACCAAACTTGCGATAACAAAGATGAAAACGATGATTTCCAAATATGCCAATCCCAAAGGTACCAAAATAAATTGATAAATGGGGTAGGTTACCAAGCAGGTCAAGACCATAACGAAAGTTACTGCAATGCCCATGCCAAGTGCCGAGTCAACTTTTTGGGATACGCCCAAGAAAGGACAAATGCCCAAAAATTGAATAAGAACGAAGTTGTTTGACAACACTGCTGCCAAAATGATAGGGAGAATATTCATATTAGTTTTCCTCCTTTTCTTCTGCAATGGTTGCAGGGTCTTTTACGCCTGCCGTTGCTGATTTTAATTTTTGTTTTCTTTCAATAGCATTCCAAATTGTAACAAACGTTGCAATAACGACACCGTACGTGAAGAATGCACCCGATTGGCTTGCAAAGAAACCAATGGAGAAATCCCACAATTTGATACCAAAAATTGTACCAAAGCCCAAAATTTCTCTTACGCCACCAATGAGAACCATTGCCCAAGTGTAGCCCAAGCCCATAAACAAACCGTCAAGTGCTGCCAAGCCGACTTTGTTTTTGAAAGCAAAACCTTCGGCACGACCCAAAATGATGCAGTTGACGACGATCAAGGGCAAGAATACACCAAAGTTGGCGTACAATGCGTTGACGTACTTGCGCAAGAAAAGTTGTACGATTGTAACGAAAGTTGCAATAACAAGTACGAAAGCGGGAATTCTTACTTTGTCGGGAATTACGTTTCTCAACAAGGAAACGATTACGTTGGAGCATACCAAAACGAAAGTTACTGCAACACCCATACCGAAGCTGTCAAATGCCGACGTAGTCAATGCCAAAGTGGAGCATACGCCAAGCACCAAACGCAACGTGGGATTTTGACGGAAAAGACCGTCCATAATAATATCTTTAATCTTCATTGCCTTAACCTCCAATGTTTTCGCTGTATTCAACGTAGCAACCTGCTACTGCTTGGAAAGCGTGGCGTACCGCACGAGAAGATTGTGTCCAACCCGTGTTGGTTTCACCGTAGTTGAGATAACCTTCTGCTGCGACCAAGCCACCTTCAAAGGTGTCAAATACCGTTGCACTTGTGATAACTGTGCCAACGTATGCGTTGACTTTTTCTTGAGGTACTGCAAAGATATCCATGCTTACCCAACCGTCTTTGACGATTTTTGCCGAAAGAACTTCGTCCGTTGCACCGTCAATGATGATTGCAACAATATATTCGCCGTTCATAATGTTGGTTGTGTTTACGCCGTCACTGACTGCGGAAACAACGATACCGACTTTGCCACTGCTACTTTGTGCCAAGCACAAAATCGTTGCATCAACGTAAGGTGTGCTGGGTGCAAAAGGTACGATTGTCCACGTTTCTCCGGTTGCAAGAGTTTCCAAATCAGCTAAGTACTTGCCACCTAAAAATGCGTTGTAATAGTAGTTTGCAACAATAGAGAATGCGTTGCGTACCGTACGAGAAGATTGTGTCCAACCTGTGTTGGTCATGCCTGCGTTCAAGGAGGAAGAATCAATCAAACCACCTTCAAAGTTGTCAAAGACGTTGCCAGACGTGATTGCTTGACCAACGTATGCGTCAATTGTTGTTTGACCAACTTCATAACCGGGGATTGTTGCACCGTCTTCAATGACTTTTGCGGAAACGATTTGTGCCGTTGCACGATCAACGATGATTGCAACACGATATGCGCCATTGTCAACGTAGTTGCCGTCACTTGTGCTTTCTACATAGAAACCAACTTGCGTTTGGCTTGTTGCAACGAGCAATAATCTGCCGTTGTTGACTGCGATGCTTCCGTCAACGTCTGCTTTTGTAAACGTTTCGGTGGAAATTTGTCCTAAATAACCGAGATATTCTTCGGTGGGATCAACTGCAGAGCCACCCAAATAGTGAATTGTGTAGTATGCGCCTGCAACTTTAAATGCATTGTTGATTGCTTTTGAAGAACCTGTTGCACCTGCTACCAATGCGCCGGAAGGAATTACGTCAAATGCCGTTGCATCGGCAATTTCAATGCCTACGTAAGCATCCAATTGGTCTTGGGAAAGGTCATAACCGGAACTTGTTGCGCCCATTTCAATGGTTTTGACTGCAACAACTTTGTTTGTTGCACGGTCAATGATGATTGCCATCGTGTATGCGCCCGATTTACCAGAGCCGTTACCTACGACGATAAAACCAGCGTGGCTTGTGCCGTTTTCGGCAACTTTGGATACCGTGCCATAGTCAGACGTGAAGTCTTCTGCCACTTCTACCAAAGCCCAATTGCCCGACAAAAGTGCGTTGAAGTCTTCTGCGCCACCTGCTTCATAGTAAAATACGTCGTTGCAAATTGCCAACAACAAACCGGATGCAATTGCGATGCACAACAAAACTGCCATGGCTTTGATGGAGCCTTTTACGTTTTCGTTCATCTTATTTGCCCTCCTTTTGTTGTTTTTTTGCTTTTACGTAACCGAAAGGTCTTCTTACGATATATTTGTCAATGAAAGGCAAGACCAAGTTCATAATCAAAATTGCAAAGGAGACCATTTCCAATTGTGTTGCGTGACGAAGCACTGCCGTCAATACACCACACATTACGAAATAGATATAACTGCCAAGTTTTGTGTTGGGGCTTGTTACGTAGTCGGTTGCCATAAAGATTGCACCAAGCATCAAACCACCGGACAAAATGGAAGGCAAAAATACGCTGAAATCAAAACCGTTCAATGCAACTGCCGTCAGACCCGTTGTTGCTATGTACACCAAGGGCCAACGGAAATTGAGAACGCCGATAA
>JAGBWW010000066.1 GCA_017629595.1 Clostridia bacterium
GGCCCTACGGGCAGTGGCAAAACGCTCCTTGCAAAAACCTTGTCGCAAATATTAAACGTACCTTTTGCCGTTGCAGATGCAACCACCTTGACGGAAGCCGGTTACGTTGGCGACGACGTAGAAAACATTTTGCTCAAACTCATACAAAACGCTGACTATGACTTGGAAAGAGCTTCGCAAGGCATCATCTATTTGGACGAAGTAGATAAAATTGCCAAGCGTGGACAAAACGCATCAATAACTCGTGACGTATCGGGCGAAGGGGTGCAACAAGCCTTGCTCAAAATTTTCGAAGGCACCGTGGCAAGCGTACCTCCACAAGGTGGTCGCAAACATCCTCAAGGGGAAAATCTCAAAATTGATACCACCAACATTTTGTTCATTTGTGGTGGTGCTTTCGTCGGTTTGGACAAAGTGATAGAAAAGCGACTTAACACAAGAAGTTTGGGTTTTGGCAACCAAATTGAAGGCAACGCCGACAAAACGGCAAGTCAATGTATTCCCCAAGACTTTGTCAATTTTGGGCTTATTCCCGAGTTTGTGGGACGCCTTCCCATTGTTGTTGGACTTTCTCCTTTGGACGAAGAAGCATTGATAAAGATACTTACAGAGCCCAAAAACGCCCTTGTAAAACAATACGAAAAACTGCTTAAAATGGACGGTGTAACGTTGACCTTTGAACAAGAAGCCTTGCGTGCCGTTGCCAAAAAGACTTTGGAATTGGACACGGGCGCCAGGGGTTTAAGAGCCGTGTTGGAAAAGGTTATGTCAAACGTTATGTACGAAGCGCCGGAAGGCAAAGGAGAAAAGAAAGTCAACATTGATGCAAAATGCATTGAAGGTCGTGCAAAACCCAACCTTGTTATGAGCAGTTAATATTAAAATATTAGTTGCTAAGGATAAATAAATATATTATAATATACGACAAGATACAAAAATAGATTAAGAGGTACCTTACATTGGCAGATATTATACGTATACCTTTGTTGGCTTTGCGTGGAAACATCATTTTCCCCCACGTCAAAAGCCAAATAGAGGTAGCAAGAGACGTTTCTAAAACGGCAATAGAACAAGCAGTCAAAGAAAACAACCTTGTCTTTTTGGTAAGCCAATTAGACGGAGAAATGGAAAAACCCAAAGGTATGCAAGATTTTCACAAATGCGGTTCTTTGGCACAAATTCTTCAAGTTTTCCCCATTGACAAAGACGTTATGTCGGTTATTGCAAAAACCTTTGCAGCAGCAAAGGTGCTTTCCGTTGAATTTGACGAAGCAGGTTGCTGGTATGCCGAAGTAGAAACGATTGACTATCAAATAGAAAACGAAACCGAATGTGCTTTGCTTTACAAAAAGGCAACCGAATTGTTGGAACAATACGCTTCTATGAGCAAACGCGCCAACAAAGACCTTGTCAAAAAAATTATCAACCAAGCACAAATGGACTATATAACTTTCGTTGACATTATCGGCAACGAAGTTGCTTTGCGTGCAAGCGACAGACAAGACATCATTTCTTGCAACAGCGTTGATATGCGTTTGGAAATTCTTTGCAATTTGCTTTTGGCTGAACTTGAAATTGCAAAAGCAGAAAAACGTATTGCAAACAGAGTTAAAAAGCAAGTGGCAGATGGTCAAAAAGAGTATTATCTCAAAGAACAAATGCGCGCAATTTCGGCTGAATTGGGCGAAGACGAAAATGAAATTCAAGAGTACGTAAAACGCATTGAATCGTGCAAAATGCCCAAAGATACCGAGAAAAAAGCCAAAAAAGAAATCAATCGTCTCAGCAAAATGGCACCTACGTCACCGGACGCTGCCATCATAAGAAACTACGTTGATTGGCTTTGCGACATTCCTTGGTACAAAGAAACAAAAGACAATAAAAATTTAAATCGTGCAAGAAAAATTTTGGACGAAGACCACTATGGTTTGGACAAAATAAAAGAAAGAATTATTGAATTTTTGGCAGTAATGCAACTTACGGGCAAACTCAACGGCCCAATTTTGTGTTTTGTCGGGCCTCCCGGAGTAGGTAAGACAAGTATCGTTCGTTCCATTGCTCGTTCTTTGAATAGACAATATTTGCGTGTTTCCTTGGGTGGCGTTTCGGATGAATCGGAAATTAGAGGTCACCGTCGTACTTACGTTGGGGCAATTCCCGGTAAAATTGCTTATATGATGAAACAAGCCGGTTGCGTCAACCCCGTCATGTTGTTTGACGAAATTGACAAACTTGGCAAAGACCATCGTGGCGACCCCGCAGCAGCAATGTTGGAAGTTTTGGATCCCGAACAAAACAAAACCTTTACCGACCACTTCTTGGAAGTTCCCTACGATTTGTCCAAAGTGTTGTTCGTATGCACGGCAAACACAACGGACGATATTCCTGCACCCTTGTTGGACAGAATGGAAATCATTGAATTGTCCGGTTACACCGAAGAAGAAAAGGTGGAAATTGCACAAAAGTTTTTGTTGCCTAAAAACAAAGAAAAGCATGGTATTCCCGAAAATGCTTTTGATTTGGACGAAAAAACAATTGCAAAAATCATTGAAAGATACACCCTTGAATCGGGCGTACGCAGTTTGGAAAGACAAATCGCCGCCGTCTGCCGAAAGGTTGCATTAAAGCTTGTCAGCAAACCCAATGAAGAAATCGTTGTAAATTGCGACAATCTCAACCAATATCTTGGCGTTGAACAATACGAAAAGGACGATCTCAACGTGGTGGACCAAGTCGGTACGGCAACTGGTCTTGCTTGGACAAGAGTTGGTGGCACGACACTCAACGTGGACGTCGCTTTGTTTGAAGGCAAAGGTGACGTTCAATTGACGGGTATGTTGGGCGACGTAATGAAAGAGTCGGCTCGTACGGCAATTTCATTGGTGCGCAGTTTGGCAAGTGAATATGGCATTGCTCAAGAAAGATTTGCCAAAACGGATATTCATATTCACGTACCCGAAGGAGCAATCCCCAAAGACGGCCCCAGCGCAGGTATAACGATGGCAACGGTGGTGCTTTCAAGTTTTGCAAACGTCCCCGTATCAAGCAAAGTCGCCATGACGGGCGAAGTAACCTTGCGTGGTAAAGTTTTGCCCATCGGTGGACTTAAAGAAAAAGCAATGGCAGCATACCGTCAAGGCATAACCACCTTGATTGTTCCTAAAGAAAACAAAAAAGACTTACAAAATATTCCCAAAGAAATCGTAGAAAAGATAAATTGGGTATTTGCAGACAACATTAAGACGGTGTTTGACAACGCCTTGGTAAAATGAAAATATTTTCCTCACAATACTTAAAAGGTGCAGCCAAATTTGAAGATTGCGTGGTGTTTGACGTAGATCAAATTGCCGTATGTGGCAAATCCAACGTTGGCAAAAGCAGTTTTATCAATACCCTTTGCGGAGATGGAAAACTTGCACGCACAGGCAAATTGCCCGGACGCACAAGATTGATAAACTATTTTATTATAAACGACAAAAAGCCCAACACTTTTGTGTTGTGCGATTTGCCGGGCTATGGATTTGCAAAAGTTTCTGATGCCGAAAAGCTGAAGTGGAGTGTTTTGATTGAAAAATACTTTGCATCCAACATGGCAAAACACATTATGTTTTTGGTGGATATAAGACACTCTCCTACGAAAGAGGACCAACAAATGATGAAATATCTTTACGTCAACAACTGTCCTTTTACCGTGGTGGCAACAAAAGCCGACAAAGTTTCCAAAAGCCAAGTCAAAAATCGTCTTCGTTCAATTGCCAACGAATTGGGCGTAGGTTTTGACAATATGATGGCTTTTTCTTCCTTAAACGGATTTGGCAAAGAACAACTTTTGGATAAAATTGAACAAATTTTGGCAATATAAAAGCAGAATTAAAGAACGGCAAAATTCTTGCCGTTCTTTTTTTTTGTAACGTTTTTCTTTTCGTAGCATACAATAACTATTGAAAAAGGAGATTATTGTGGCCACAAACAATTTTGAACGAACAGGACAATGTCCCGAAAAAGTATGTATTCAAGCAAAGCGAGTGTTTGACGCGTGTATGAAACAGGTATCCTTGCAACAAATTGCAATTCAAGTAAGCGACGTAACACCTCCCAATCCTACAACGCCTTTGCGTTTTGTTTCCAGCAGAAGTTCCTCAACAACGGGTACACTCACAAATTTGGTGGTGGAGCGTTTGCCTGAAAGACACAACTGTGGCAGAGTTCAAGCCGACTTAAACGTTCCGTTGGAATTTACCTATTTGGACGCCAACAACGTAGAAGGTACAGGTCAAGGCACGTTAGTTTTGCCTATTGACGTAGTTATGTACTTGCCTGAACCTTCGGTAATTCCCTATCAAATTGAAGCGACCGTTTCGGCAATCAGCCCCGAAGGTGCGTATACGGGAACGGAAGTGATTGATGACATTACCTATTACATATTTACGATTAACGTTTGTCTTACGGTAATTTTGAAGGTGACGATGGACGTTGCGTTGGTCGTATCAACCTTTGGCTACGCCCAAATTCCCCCTAGCCAAGATTATACACAAGAAGTATGCTCAGGCTATTTTGAACTGCCATTGTACCCTCAAAACAGCTGAAACAATCGAATTCAATTTTGCCATTTCAACCACAAGCAAGATTTTGCTTGTGGTTGTTTTTTTATGTTATAGACAATGACGAAAAAATGTGTTAAACTAACAATATGAAAGTGTTTGCAATTTCCGATTTGCACCTTTCCACCACGGTAAACAAGCCAATGGACGTTTTTGGTGGAAGTTGGGACAACTATTTGGACGATATTTTTGAAGATTGGAACAACAAAGTCGCAGATGACGACGTCGTTTTGTTGTGCGGAGATTTTTCTTGGGCAATGCGTTTAGACGAAGTCAAAAGTGATTTTCAACTTATTTCCAAATTAAAGGGCAAAAAGGTTATTATTCGTGGCAACCACGATTATTGGTGGAATACCTATACGCAAGTAAAAAGTGTTTTGCCAAACAATTTTTACGCTTTGCAAAACAACGCTTTAAGAATTGGCAATCTTTTGCTTTGTGGCACTCGTGGATGGGTTTGTCCCCAAAACACGAAACTAAGTGAAGAAGACGAAAAAATTTACAAACGTGAATTGGAACGTCTTGCTTTGTCATTGGCAGATATGCAAAAACAACGAAAACCAAGCGATACGGTCGTTGCCATGATGCACTTTCCGCCTTTCAACGCAAGGTACGAAGCAAGCGAATTCGTCACCAAGTTTGTCGAAAACGACGTTACCAAAGTGGTGTACGGGCATCTTCACGGAAAAGATTGCCGAGCCGAGTTGGAAGTGGAGCGCTATGGCATAACTTTCTATTTGACAAGTTGCGACTTGGCAAAAAATAAACTAGCCCTCATTGCTGAAATTGAATAAAAATTTTCGTTTGCCTTTCCCATTTGGGAAAGGCTTTTTTTTATATAAAAAAATGGCAAAACAAGAGCAAATTTGCTTAAAAAGTGCCAATAAAAATTTAAAAAAATATATAAAAAACGGCCAATTTCACGCAGTTTTTCAGCACTTTTGTTCTAAATATTTGTTCTAAAAAAGGTATTTTTTAATTATTTTTCAATATTTCTCCAACTTGAACATAAAAATGGTTTAAAAGGGTTGAAAATGGTTAATTTTTATGTTACAATGTTTGCACAAAAATAGAAGGAAAGGTGTTTTCCCAATGTTACTTTTAGGCACGTCCCAACAAAAGTTGGACGATAAAAACAGAATACGGCTCCCCGCCAAATTCCGTGAGCAAATGGGCGATCAATACGTTTTGACGCAGTTTGCTGGCGGTTGCATTGCCGTATATAGTCTTGCCGAAGGTAGCAAACTTATTGACCAAATTGTTTCGTGTGAATCTCTTTCTCCCGAAAGTGCCGAAATTGTAAGACAATTTACTGCAACAAGCGCAATGGTGGATGGCGATTCTCAAGGAAGATTTATGTTACCCGACAATCTTGTTCAATTTGCAAACATCACCAAAGACGTGGTTGTTGTTGGAAGTATTTCAAAAGCCGAAATTTGGAGTTTGGAACGCTGGCAAGAAAGACACAGCAAAGTGGACAATTCGGTGGCAGGCTTCAACGAAACTTTGAAAAAGTTAAATGAACTTTTGTCATAAACCGATTATGTTGCAAGAGTGCATTGAGGCACTTCAAATAAAAAGCAACGGCATTTACGTGGATTGTACGGCAGGTGGTGGCGGCCACAGTCAGCACATTCTTGAAAAACTTGGCAAAGACGGTACGTTGATTGATATTGACAAAGACCTAGATGCCATACACACGGTTACAGCAAAATTTAAAGATTTTCCCAACGTAAAAATCGTTCACAGTGATTTCAAACAATTTCAATCGGTTTTAAATCAATTGAACGTAGAAAAGGTTGACGGTGTTTTGATTGATTTGGGTGTAAGCTCCTATCAACTTGACACAGCCGAAAGAGGTTTCTCCTATATGGCAAGTGATGCGCCACTTGATATGCGTATGAATCGCCAACAAGAACTTACCGCTTTTGACGTCGTCAATGGATATTCAAAAGAAGACCTTATTTACGTCTTAAGAGAATACGGCGAAGAAAAGTTTGCATCCATAATTGCTTCAAACATAATTAAAGCAAGGGAAACGGAACCTATCTCCACTTGTGGACAGTTGGTTTCCATAATTGACCGTTCAATTCCCTTTAAGGCACAAAAACAAGGTAGTCACAACGCCAAAAAGACCTTTCAAGCTTTAAGAATTGAAGTGAACGGTGAACTAAGTGGCTTGAAAGAAGTTTTGCAAACAATCATCTCCCATCTCAATCCAAACGGAAGATTGGTGGTGCTTACCTTTCACTCGTTGGAAGACCGAATTGTGAAACATCTTTTCAATTTCAACGCAACCGACTGCATTTGTGACAAATCGGTACCCATTTGTGTATGTGGTCACAAAGCAGAAATCAAATTGATAAACAAAAAACCCATTACGGCAACAGAAGAAGAACAAAAGGAAAATAGTCGCAGTATTTGTGCAAAATTGCGAATTGTAGAAAAATTGTAATAGCACGAAAAGTAGGTGAATACAATGGAAACAAATACCAATTACAATTACAATACCAATAATAACACAGCTTTGTTCAGTGAAGAACTTTCTTTAGAGGAAATGCAAACCAAGTTGTTCGGCAACAACATGACGGTATCTCAACAAGAAACCGCTGAAACGGAACTCAACCCTGATTTGATGCCCAGTCAAAGCACAATGACAATGTCTTTCGTAAGAAATTATCAAGACAGCGTTGCTCCTGCAAAGGTTGAAATGACAAAGACGACGAAAATTGCCATTGCATCATACGTGGCAATCGTTTGTTTGCTCATTGTCGGTATTGCAGTATGTTCTTTCCTTGTTTCCAATTCTTATGCAGCACTTGTCGTTTCTCAAGGCGAATATGCAAGTCAACAAGAAACGTTGCAAGCAGTAGAAGAATCCATTGCCAATTTGACAGATGAACAATTGGTTCAATTGGGTTTGTCCATGGGTTTTGTTCCCGTTGACGCAACAAACAGTTATACCTATGATTTGTTAGAAACCAGACCCGCACAAACTTTTGAAATTGAAAGTAACTGGTTTGATTCCGTGTGCGATTGGCTCAGCCAAATTTTCGGTTAATGTAAATTGATTCAACAAAATTCCTATTATGTAACTAAAAAACGAATGTTGTCACTTATGGTGGCAACATTTTTTTTGTTGTTTGTTCTTTTTTGCCGATTATTTTATATACAAATAGTTTGGGGCAAAAATTTACAAACAAAGGCAAGCGACCAATGGACGCGTGATTTAAATTTAACTGCTTTGCGTGGCGACGTTGTGGACAGAAACGGAGAGATTTTGGCAACGAGCAGTACCGTTTTCAACGTTTACGTGCGACCAAATGCAGTTAAAAACAAAGAAAACACGGCAAAAGTCCTTGCCGACGTTTTAGGTTTGAATTTTGACTTGATTTTGCAAAAGGTTACAAAAAAAGGTGTTTCCGAAGTGCTTATTGCACGAAAAATTCCCACCCTTGTTGTCAACATTTTGAAAGAAAAAGGCTTGACGGGGGTCTATTTTGCCGAAGAAAGTTTTCGCGAGTATCCTTTTGGCGATTTTTTGACACAGGTTTTGGGTTACGTTTCGGTTGATGGTATTGGTCAAACGGGGTTGGAAGCCTATTATGACAAATATTTGCAAGGAATTGACGGAACACTTTTGACACAAACCGATTTGGTAGGTAAAGAATTGGATGGTGTTCAGTACTATTTGCCTAGTCAAAAGGGATTGACTGTTCAATTGACTATAGACAGTCGCATTCAAATGATTGTGGAAAACGTTTTGGATTTGGCAATGTATCAATATTCTCCCCAAAAGGCGGAGTGCATTGTTTTGGACGTTACCGACGGATCAATTTTGGCAATGAGTTCCAAACCAAGTTTTGATTTGAACAACGTTCCCCGTGACGACTTGCAAAAACTTGCAACCTATTCCAAAAACGTTTTATTGACCGACATATACGAGCCGGGGTCAACCTTCAAAGTTGTTACGGCAGCAGCATCATTGGAAGAAAATTTTTTGGGAAGGGGTGGTTTTGACGAAAACCACGTCTTTCACAACAATTCTCGCACTCGTGTGGTAGATGGCTCAAAAATAAGTTGTTGGTCAACACATGCCAACGGCAAACACTCCAATCAAAAATTGTCCGACGCATTAAACAACAGTTGCAACCCAATTTTCACTGATATTGCACTTTCTTTGGGAAAAAACACATTTTATAAATATTTGGAAGCATTTGGTTTTGGCTCAAAGACAAACGTTGACTTTCAAGGAGAACAAAGTGGGTTGTTGATTGACCAAAGCCTTGTAAAAAACGCCGATTTAGCACGTATTGGATTTGGACAATCGGTAACCGTCACCCCTTTGCAATTATGTTTGGCAACGGCAGCGGCAGTAAACGGTGGAATTTTGTATCAACCAAAATTGCTAAACAGCATTGTTGACCAATATTCAGGTGTGGTTTTGACAAATCCTAGCGTTATGAAAAATCGTGCAATTTCCGAAGATACAAGCAAAAAACTTGCTCAAATGTTGGAAGGTGTCGTATCAAACGGAAGTGGCAAACAAGCCTACGTAGAAGGATATAAAGTAGGTGGAAAAACAGGTACGGCCCAAAAATTTGAAAACGGCAGTTTGGCAGTTGGAAAGTACGTTTCCTCATTTATTGGTTTTTTCCCTTCCAACAGTCCAAAATATTTGGTATTGATGCTTGTTGACGAGCCTATTGGCCAAAACTATGGCTCGGTGGTGGCAGCACCTTACGCCAAGATGGTTATTGAAGGAATTATTGACGTTTACGACGTTGCGCCTCAAGAGTAAAACATAATAATTGAATTTGCAAAATAAAATAATTTGTACACGTTGTGTACAAGTTATTTTTTTTGGAGACAAAAATGTATTTGGATCAACTGTTGGCAGGACTTCCTTATGAAATTCGGGGCAACGATGAAATTGAAATAACTTCCCTTTGTTGCAACACGGCTTGTGTCAAACAAAACTCAATGTTCTTTTGTCTAAAAGGGGAAGTGGACGGTCACGATTTTGCCAAAAAAGCCGTCTATGACGGAGCAATTTGTTTGGTCGTATCACGTTGGCTGGACGTTAATGCGACGCAAATTTTGGTGCAAGACACACGGCGTTTTATGTCGTTGGTTGCAAAAAACTTTTACAACTCGGCTTGTGACGGTTTGAAAATCGTAGCAATCGTCGGCACAAACGGAAAGACGAGTTGCAGTTATATTTTAGACGCAATTTTTTCTTGCGCAGGGTATTCCACGGGGGTAATAGGCACAAATGGAATTGTTTTTAACGGTAAAAAATATAATTCTTCCCTTACCACTCCCGACCCAATAGATTTGCATTTTTGGCTGGAAAAAATGTATCAAAGTGGCGTAAAAGTGGTGTTTTTGGAGATGTCGGCACACGCTTTGCACTTTGACAAACACCTTGGTTTGACTTTTGCTTGTACGTTGTTTACCAACTTTACCCAAGACCATTTGGACTTTTTCGGCTCAATGCAAAAGTATGCCAAGGCAAAACTTAAAGCGTTTACTCATTGCACTCAAAATGCAGTAATAAACGGAGACGACCAACTTTCAAGTGAAATCTTGAAAATTTTCCCCAACGCAGTCACCTTTGGCAAAAGTGGTGACTGCACTTTCAAAGACGTAACGCTGTTTGATAGTGGGCTTAAATTTTCTTGGACGATGTTGGACGAGGAGTTTGAGCAAACAAGCAGTTTAAGTGGCTTGTTCAACGTGTACAACTGTCTTGGGTGTATGGTTGTGGCAAGGCTCTTTGGTATATCCAGTCAAACGATAAAAGAGGGTGTTGAAAAAATAGACGGCATTGAAGGAAGAAATCAAACTTTTACCACCGTTGGTGGCGTGAGGGTGGTGGTAGACTTTGCCCACACCCCAGACGGAATTGAGTACATATTGCGATATCTAAAAGAAACAACCAAAGGTAGCCTTTTCGTTGTGTTTGGTTGTGGTGGAAACAGTGACAGTTTCAAACGGCCTTTGATGGGCGCAATTGTTTGTAAATATTGCGATTGGGCAACAATTACAAACGACAACCCACGCTTTGAAGACCCAATGTCTATTGCCAAAGATATCCAAAAGGGTATGAACAATCGCCACGACGTCATATTGGATAGGGTTGAAGCCATAAAAAGTGCATTGAAAAAGGCTCAAAAGGGAGATACCGTCGTCCTTTTGGGCAAAGGTGCAGAAAGTTTTCAGGAGGTAAAAGGTATCAAACGTCCATATTCAGATTTGGATACTGTTTGTGGCTTGTTGTATGATGCCGAATAAAAGGTGACTTACTTATATTGTTTTTTGATATCGCTCGTTTTGGGATTGATTTTTTGCGCTCTTTTGGTGCCGTATCTAAAAAAAATAAAGGCAGGGCAAAGTATATTGAGTTACGTGGTGGAGCATTCTTCAAAGCAAGGAACTCCAACAATGGGTGGTATTGCCTTTTTGCTTTCTATGACGTTGGCACTTTGTTTGTGCCAAAAAGATTGGCAACAAACCACCTTGACGGCAGTCTTTGTTGTACTTGCCTTTGGCGTTGTGGGTTTTTTGGACGATTTTATCAAACTCAAATACAAACGTAACGAAGGGCTTAAAGCATATCAAAAAATAATTTTTCAACTTGCAATTGCCGTTGGTGTTGCCCTTTACGTTTACTTAAATCCCATCACAAATCAAATTAAAATTCCGTTTTTTGGCAACTTTGACGTTAATTGGTGGGTTATTCCCTTGGTTATTTTCGTGTTTTTGGCAACGACCAACGGCGTAAATTTAACCGACGGATTGGACGGTTTGGCAACGACAACAACCTTCGTTTATTTAGTTGGCATGGCAGTTTTGTTGGGTGTGGAAAGCAACAAATTGCAAAATTTTGGCGAAACTCTTTCCGCAACGGCAACAAGTCAACTTTGTTCGCTTTGTTGTGTAGGCGCAGGCAGTTTGTTGGCGTTTTTGCCTTTTAACGCTTTTCCTGCCAAGGTATTTATGGGAGACGTTGGTTCTCTTGGTTTGGGAGCATTGGTGGCTTGTGTATCCACCTTTTCGGGATACACTTTGTATATTCCCATTTTGGGAATTATGTACGTCGTTTCTTGTTTGTCAGTCATTTTGCAAGTTGCATATTTCAAAGTGACAAATGGTAAACGTATATTTTTGATGGCACCTTTTCATCATCATTTGCAACACAAAGGGTGGAGCGAAACACGAATTGCAACCGTCTATTGTCTTGTAACGATTTTTATGTTTTTGGTGCTTTTGTGGGAGGTATTTATATGAAAATTCTAATTTTAGGTAACGGCAAAACGGGAAAATCACTAAAAGGTTGGTTTGAAAAACAAAATTGTACGGTAAAGATTTTTGACGATGACCAGAGCATAAGCCAAGTGAACTTTGTTGAAGCCGTAGAGTTTTGCCCCGACCGAGTGGTGCTTTCTCCGTCTTTCAAAAAAAGTCATCCGCTTGTGCAGAAACTTAGGCAAACGTCCGTCGTTCTTTCTCAACTTGACATGTTTGGCAGTTTGCCAATGGTGTCCATAACGGGTACAAACGGAAAAACGACGGTTGTGAGTTTGTGCAATTACATATTGACTAACTGCAACAAAAAGTGCTTTGCAGTGGGAAACTTTGGGTTGCCTATTTCCGAAGTGTTGGAAAAACCCTTTGATTGGCTAATTTGTGAAACTTCATCTTTTATGTTGGAACAATCTTTTACGCCGTTTGCTCCAAACGTATCAGTTTTGACAAACTTTGATCAAGACCATTTGGATTTTCACGGTTCTTTGGGACAATACGCATTGGCAAAAAGTTTGAATTTTATCAATCAAAGAGAAGACCAAGTTGCCATTTTCAACGGAGACGATCCATATTTTGATTATTTTTCCAAACAATGTTGCTCAAAGAAACTTGTAGTCTCTACCAAGAGAAATGCAAATTGTTGTTTGGATGGCAAGGTGGTGTGTTTTGATTTCAACAATATTCGTCAAACGGCAATTTGTCACTGGTTTGACAATTTGGAAAAGCACGATCAAACAAACTATTTGCTCAGTTTTGCAGTTTGCGTCTTGCTTGGTGCAACGTTGGAAGAGTGCATAAAGTATGCCGAAACCTTTTCAAAACCCAATCACAGATTGAAAAAGGTGGTTACTATTGACAACGTAACCTTTATCAACGACAGCAAGGCGACCAACGTACACGCAACCTTGGCTGCGCTTAAATCTGTGGGTGGAAAGGTGTTTTTGATTGTGGGTGGAAGTGACAAAGGAGAAGATTTTTCTCGCCTATTTCCGCACGTTAAAAACGTTGTGGTGTGCGCCATTGGACAAACTGCAAATAAGATTGCCAACACAGGCAAAAAGTATCAAAAGGAAGTCATTTGTTGTCAAACGCTTGACCAAGCAGTGCATTTAGGTTGGTCGGTCTTGAATAGTTTTGGTGGTGGAACGGTGCTTCTTTCCCCTGCCTCGGCAAGTTTTGATATGTTTGATAGCTATGCTCAAAGGGGAGAAAAATTTGAAGAAATTTGCAAAAATATCTCAAAATAACGAGTATTTGTTGCTTATTGTGACCATTTTGCTTGTCTCAATTGGCTTGGTGTTTGTCTATTCGGCAAGTTTTTACACGGCAGAAGTGGAAGCGGGAAACAAGTATTATTACTTAATCAAGCAAGGCGTTGGCGCATTGGTGGGCATGGTTGCTTTGGTTTCGGCAAGTTTAATTGACGTAAATTTATTTAAAAAATTTCACTTGCCACTTGCAATCGTCTCCTTGATATTTTTGGCATTGGTCTTCGTCCCTGGATTGGGCATAAGCAAATATGGCGCAACTCGTTGGATTGGCTTTGGTGGATTTTCCTTTCAGCCGTCGGAAATTTGCAAATTTGCCCTTGTTTTGGTGGGAGCGCACTCTTTTGGAGATGAAAAGGTTAAAAAAACATTTTTCAAATATGCAAAGGTGATTTTCTTTGGTTTGGCATATTGTGTGTTGATAATTTTAGAGCCAAATATGTCGGTCACCGTTTGCGTGGGACTTTTACTTTTGGCTTTGCTCTTTTTGGGCGGTATGAAAATAAAGACGTTTTTGCTTTTTTTGTTGCCTTTTGCAATAGCCTTGCCCCTTTTGATTGTGCTTGAACCATATCGTATGTTGCGACTGATGGCGTTTTTAGATCCGTGGGCATCGCCAAAAAACGAAGGGTATCAACTAATCCAGTCCTTGTATGCTTTGGGAAGTGGCGGACTGTTTGGCGTTGGCTTGTTTTGTGGTAGGCAAAAATATCGTTTTTTACCATTTGCCGAAAGTGACTTTGTGTTTTCCGTCATCGGTGAAGAAACGGGACTTTTTGGGTGTCTATTTGTGTTTTTGTTGTTTGCTCTTTACGTCTATTGTGGTGTAAAAATTGCCGTAAACGCAAAGGATAAGTTTTGCTCACTTCTAGCAGGTGGAATAACAAGTGTCGTGGCAATTCAGTCTTTGATAAATTTTGCCGTCGTCACAGGCAGTATTCCACCAACGGGCTTGCCCTTACCATTTATCAGTTATGGTGGCACGTCATTGGTGGTTTTTATGACGGCTACGGGAATTCTTTTGGGAATATCACGAAAAAACAATATCAACAATCTTGACATATTGTAAAAGGGGAAGGTAATGTATTATCAAATTAACGGTGGTAAAAAACTTTTTGGCGAAGTGGAAATTGGTGGTGCAAAAAACTGCTTGTTGCCGTTAATTGCTTCGTCGGTTGCCATTGACGGAATTTCCGAAATTGATAAATGTCCACCTATGACGGACGTTTTGAATATGATTGAACTTTTGCGACGTCTGGGAGCAAAAGTAGAATATGGCGAAAATCGCGTTCAAATTGATTCGCGAACAATCAACTGTGTGCAAGTTGATGAAAATTTAAGCAAAAAACTGCGAGGATCGGTTTTATTGTTGGGAGCGTTGCTGGCTCGTTTTAAAAGGGCAGTCGTGCCACTTTCGGGTGGGTGCGCCATTGGAAAACGTCCCATTGACATACATATTTCAGCACTTAAAAGATTGGGCGTTACCGTTGAAGAGGAAAATGAAAAACTTTATTGTGATGCCACCAATTCCAAAGGCAACTACGTAAGGCTAACCTATCCAAGCGTGGGCGCAAGTGAAAACTTGATAACTTTTGCCTCTTTGACAAAAGGAACGACCGTTTTAGACAACGTTGCAATGGAACCGGAAGTGGTTGCATTGGAAAAGTTTTTGGTTTTGGCAGGAGCAAAAATTAGTGGTGTGGGCAGTTCAAGATTGGAAATTTGTGGTGTGGAAAAACTTAATTCAATTTTCTTTTCGCCCATACCGGATAGAATTGAAACGGCAACCTATTTGACGGCATGTTTGATGACGCAAGGAAAAATCACTTTGCGCAACACTTGTCCTTTACACGTTAAGTGTCTTATTGACCTTTTACCTTTTGACGTGGTTACTTGTTGCGACGATTGTATCTGTGTTCAAACCCAAAGAAAAATTGAAAGTTTTGGCAAGATTGTTACCGGCCCTTATCCAATGTTTGCCACCGACATGCAATCGCTTGTTTTGTCGCTTTCAACCGTTGCTATGGGGCAAACGCTGATTTTTGAAAAAGTATTTGAAAATCGCTTTTCTAACTGTCAAGAATTAGTCAAAATGGGTGCGAAAATTGACCTTTTTGACGATTGCGCCACAATTTTTGGCGTTGACCAACTTTGTGGTGCCGACGTAAAATGTAGTGATTTACGCTCGGGTGCAGGGCTTGTTTTGGCAGGGTTAAACGCCAAAGGAACAACGCGAATTTTTGACGTTTTTCACATTTTGCGAGGGTATTGCGACTTGGCAAAAAACCTTAACAATTTGGGTTCTGAAATATTTGAAATAAAGGAGTAATTTTGTGGTTGCAACAACTTGTTGCAACCATATTTTTGTACAAAAATTAGTGATTTTTTAACTCTATATCTGTCTATATATTGACTAAATTAGTTAAATATTATATAATTAACGCAAATTATAACCTATTTGGACTTAATATGAAAAACAAGAAGTTATTGATAGTTTGCATAGTATTGGCTACGCTGGTGGCAATCGTTGTTTTGATGTCTGCATTGACGTCTTTGTCGCAATGCGCCGTTCTTTTGTACGACGAATCGGGTGTGCAAATTGCAGGTGACGACACATTGCCCAAAGCAGAAGATATTTTGGCAAAATACAAGGGCAAAAACGTCGTTTTTTTGGACAAGCAAGAAGTGTTGGATCAACTCAATTTAGCCTATCCCACTTGGCACTTTATTGACGTTGTAAAACAATTTCCCAACAAAATTGACGTTTGTGTCACAAAGCGTTTGCCCTTATTCGTTTTCAGCCTTTCCAATAAAACCTACTATTTGGACTCCAAAGGTTACGTTGTGGACGAAGAAAGTGCACAAGGTCACACACTCATCAGTTTGGACAACGTTTTTGGTGGCAGTGTAACCAAAGCACAAGTAGGCTTGTACATTGATTTTTCTTTGACGGCTGACGATGCAAAATTGACTTACGTTTTGCAAACGGTTTCCACGGTTTGGAGATTGTATTACGACGTAAGTGAAATAAGTCAACTTGTAAAAGGTTTCCAATTCACAACGGAAAACGGTCAATACAAAATGACAATCATCACAAATGCACAAGCAAAGTTGGTTGTCATCTCCCCCGACGAAGACTTGGAAGAAAGAATTTTGAAGGTAGTAAGCGTATATAACAACCCCGAAAAAGATTTTCAAAATTCCAGCACAATCATTACCGTGGATCAACACGGCAACGTAAAAAGCAACAACTAAGGATTAAATATGCTATTTAGATCAAAAGAAAAAAGCAAAGAAGTTGCAATATTGGACATTGGCTCACGCAAGATAACCTGCATGGTTGCAGAACGTGGTTTTGATGGCGATTTCGTTATCAAAGCAAGTGGTCAAAGTTTGTACAACGGTTTTAGAAACGGCGAGTTTTTTGAACCGGACAAACTTTCCGACTGCATTTCTTTTGCCATAAAACAAGCACAAGAAAAACTTGGCAAAGCAATCAAGTCTTTGTGTGTTGGTGTTCCAGGAGAGTTTTGTGTTGTTGCAACAAGTGAGGCATCAACCACTTTTCACTCTAAAAAACGCATTGAAGACCACGATTTGAAAGAACTTGCAACAAAAGCAAACGTTTTCAAAAACGTTGGCAATAGCAAAAACGTGGAAGTAAGCCCAATTTATTTCGTTGTGGACAACGTTTCCAAAACGTACGAACCAGTAGGCGTTGTTGCAAACAAAATTTCAGGCTTGTATTCCTTTACCTTTGCCGATAAATATTTTCTTAAAAAGGTAGAAAACAGTTTGAAACAAGCAGGAGTGTACGATTACTCTTTTGTAAACGGATGCTCTGCCGAAGCCACTTATTTGGCAAGTGCTTTTAACAAGCAAAACAAGTGCATTTTGTTTGACGTTGGTCACATTTCCACAAACGTGATGGTTTCCGAAGGGGAAGGTTTGGTTTTTCAATACACATTTTCCTTGGGCAGTGGATATATTGCAGGCGACTTGTGTCAATTGCTAAATATTTCCTTTGATAGAGCTATGCAACTTTTGAACAAAGTTAATCTCAATTTGGAATTTGCCGAAAACGACAACTATACCTTGTCCGACGGTGTGATGGTACAAGCCGAATTGTCCAACAAAGTGGTAAAAGCACGTATTGAACAATTTGCCGAATACATCAAAAAGTCTTTTGCATATTGCGACAAACCCATTGACAGCAACATTGCACTTTTGTTGACGGGTGGAGGACTAAGTTATATCAAAGGCGCAGACGAATATCTTTCTGCGTGTTTGGGCAAAACGGTAACGTTGGTAGAAAATTCTAATCCCCAACACAACAAAAACGAATATTCATCAAGTTATGGTTTGATAGAAAAAGCATTCAAAAAACCTGTGAAAAGAGGTTTTTGGAGGAAGTAAAAAATGGATAATATTGCAAAAATAAAGGTAGTAGGCGTAGGTGGTGGCGGTGGAAACGCCGTTGAATCTATGATAAAAGCCGGTATCAAAGACGTTGATTACATCGTAATCAACACCGACCAACAAGCGTTGACTCGCATTTCGGCAAAGAAAATGCCCATTGGCACAAACTTGACGAAGGGTTTGGGTGCAGGCACAGATCCCGAAATCGGCAGACAAGCAGCAGAAGAAAGTCGTGAACAACTCAAAGAAATTTTGGCAGACACAGACATGTTGTTTATTGCAGCAGGTATGGGTGGTGGCACAGGCACAGGCGCAGCCCCCGTCGTTGCTTCCATTGCCAAAGAATTGGGCATTTTAACAATTGCAGTCGTCACAAAACCTTTCTTGTTTGAAGGCGCACGTCGTATGAAAAATGCCGAATTGGGCATCAACAATCTCAAAGACAACGTTGACGCATTGATTATCGTTCAAAACGAAAAACTCAATAAAGACAAAAACTTCTCCATTTTGGATGCTTTCAAAAAGGCAGACAGCGTCTTGTTGCAAGGCATTGCAGGTATCACCAACATTATCGTCCAAAAAGGCATCATCAATCTTGACCTTGCCGACGTAAGACGCGTAATGAAAAATTGTGGTATGGCTCACATGGGCATTGGCGAAGGCACGGGCAAAAACCGTATTATTGACGGTATCAGAAAAGCAGTGTACTCTCCTTTGTTGGAAACGACAATTCAAGGCGCACGTGCAATCATCATTTACATAACTTGCAGTGCAGACACCAAAATGGACGATATCAAAACGGGTGTTGAACTTGTCGGTCAAGTCATTGATACCGAAGCGGAAATCATCTTTGGTTTTGGCATTGATCCCGAATTGAAAGAAAGCGTAAAGGTCATTTTGATTGCAACAGGTTTTACGGGAGAAAAAATTGTTGTTCCTCAACAAAATCAACCTCAACCCTATTTTGGCGATAGCGCACCTCAACAAACACAACAAACAAACTTTTGGGATAAACCTCAACAACCCAAAGAAACGATTTTGACACAACTTAAAAGAGAAAACGATGATTTTGACGATCAACCGGTATCTCACGATAAAAAGCAAAAGGACGACTTGGGTTCGGGCATTCTTCAAGTGGAAGATGACGAATCAATACCTCCTTTCTTGCGTAAAATTAGGAAGGGCTAGAAATGAAAACAGTATCAATTAAACATATTTTTGCATCCCCCGAACAATATTTTGACAAAAAAATATCCGTTTGTGGATGGGTAAAAACTTTGCGCGATTCCAAAGTCTTTGGCTTTATTGAACTCAATGACGGCAGTTGCTTCAAAAACTTGCAAATTGTTTTTGAACAAGGCACAATTGACAACTTTGACGAAATTGCAAAACTCAACGTGGGCAGTTCAATTTTGGTAGAAGGCGTTTGCGTTGCAACACCCAATAACAAACAACCTTTGGAAATTAAGGCAACAAATATTCAAATTGAAGGCAAATCCACACCCGACTATCCTTTGCAAAAGAAACGTCACACTGTGGAATATTTGCGTGAAATTGCCCACTTGCGTCCCAGAACAAACTTGATTTCGGCAGTTATGCGTGTTCGTTCTGTGGCAGCGTATGCAATTCACAGTTTTTTCAACGAAAACGGCTTCGTTTACGTTCACACGCCTTTGATTACTGCAAGTGACTGCGAAGGTGTCGGCGAAATGTTTAGAGTTACCACTTTGGACGTTGAAAATCCTCCCAAAACACAAGACGGAAAGGTGGATTTCAAACAAGACTTTTTCGGCAAAAGTTCCTTCTTGACTGTTTCCGGACAACTTAACGTTGAAACGTATTGCATGGCATTTGGCAAAGTTTACACCTTTGGTCCTACCTTCCGTGCAGAAGTTTCCAACACACAACGTCACGCAGCGGAATTTTGGATGATTGAACCGGAAATTGCATTTGCAGACCTTTGCGACACAATGGATTTGGCAGAAGCAATGACAAAATACGTTATTAAATACGTTTTGAAACATTGCCCCGACGAAATTGCATTTTTCAACAATTTTGTGGATAAAACTTTGTTGCAAAGACTTTGTGAACTTGCAGATGCAAAATTTGCTCGTATGAGTTATACGGAAGCCGTTGAAGAACTGTCCAAAAACAACGATGCTTTTGAATATCCTATTAAGTGGGGACAATCTTTGCAAACGGAACACGAAAAATTCCTTACCGAAAAAGTGGTGGGTGGCCCTGTATTTGTTACCGACTATCCCCAAGACGTCAAAGCATTTTATATGCGCTTAAACGACGACGGAAAAACGGTTGCTTGCACAGATATGTTGGTTCCCGGTATTGGCGAATTGATTGGTGGAAGTCAACGTGAAGAACGTTTGGACGTACTCCTTTCCAATATCAAAAAGTTTGGTCTTAACGAAGAAGATTATTGGTGGTATCTTGATTTAAGAAAATACGGTGGCACCAAACACGGTGGTTACGGCATTGGTTTTGAACGTTTGGTAATGTTCTTGACAGGCGTTTCCAATATTCGTGACGTATTGCCTTTCCCCAGAACAAGCAAAAACGCACAATTCTAATTTATATAAAAATTTACGCTCAACCGAGGTTGTTGAGCGTTTTTTTATGCATATTTCCAAAAAATCTTACAATACTATTAGTATGAAAAGGACAAGAAAAAGACGTTATCACACAACGCGAACACCCATTACGTTTGCAGGTATAGAACAGCAATTTGTCGGCAATCCAATGCTTTTGGGCGGAATTGCATCTTTCCCCAACGACAGCACGCAAATCGACAAAAAGCCTTAATTTATGGGTTTGGAGTTATATAAAAAGCAAATTGAAGAAAGGGTGCAGTCGCAAAAGGAAAAGGAGACCGAGCAATCTTTGTTTTGCAATTTTACCTCCAAAGTGGAATTTTTTGCAATGGGCTTTGGACAAGAATTTTGTTGACATTTACGTCTTTCCAAGTTAAATGCTTCTTGGTTTACAAAATTTAGATGGTTATTCATACAATAATATTAAACAAATGTTTATTAAACACTTGCAAATTTATCCTTACGGTTGTATAATATGTTCAGTAAACGATGGAGGACACAATTATGGTATTGGAAAAAGTAAAAAGATTACTTGCCGAACAACTTAACGTCAAACCCGAATCTATTACAAGAGAATCCAACATTGTCGTGGATTTGCACGCAGACTCCTTGGACGTAGTTGAATTGCTTATGGCATTGGAAGACGAATACGGCGTAACAATTCCTGACGAGGAAGCCAACAACTTTGCAACGGTAGGCGCATTGGTTGACTTTATTGAATCCATCAAATAATTTATACAAAAAACTGAACGCTCAACTTACGTTGGGCGTTTTTTGTCTTCAAAATTTATTGCTTTCAACACGTGGTGGACGTTAAGTGTTTTCTCAAAAGAGAATAACGCAAATTCAAAATTTGAAATTAAACAATAGGGCGGTTTGAGTAAAATCAAATCGTCTTTGACTTTTTTTATATCTCTATGATATAATGAAATTGCCAATCAATTAAGGAGGCTTACATATGTTTGTAAAAAGCAAAATCAGATCATATTTGCTAAAAGTAGGCGAAAACAAAAGTCCTTTTGACGTTTTATTATCCGATTATTTAAACGGCAAACTTAAAAGAGAATTTCAAAATGAAAAAATTAGAGTTATATCCATCCGCATTGATTGGTCTGATGATAACAAATGTATATTAGTACGTGGCAAATATCAGGCGTATCACATTGATGTAGAGATTTACCCTAGCGAACTCACCATTTCGTATGATTCTTGCAACAACGAAAGTATGACGTATCCTCTAGATAGCAGTGAGCAAGTATATAGCAACTTGCTTGGTGTTATCAAGATGATACATATCAAATACAGTTGATAAAAACTCAAAACTTAAGAACAGGGCGGTTTGAGCAGTCAAATCCAACTCTTGAAACATAGTTGCAAATCTTAATAGGAAAAGCGCTGATTTTGCTCTTTGCTCGTTTGGAGGTGCGAAGAGTGCGACGTTGAGATTGAAAATCAAAGGAGAAAAACCATCTCACCATCACGAGTAAAAATATCTTTGCCTAACAAAATAGGAGAGAAAATGAAGTCTATTATTTGGTAATTGTTCAGACAATTTAAGTTGGCGATAATTAGCCCTTGTTATATTTTCAAGTAAAAACGGAGCAATGTCTCCGTTTTTTTTGTAAAGTTATTGTGTCATTTGATTATAATTACAAAAAACAAATTTTATTAGTACCATATTTTCTGCAATATAGGTTTGAGAAACAGTGGTGGAATTAAATTTCTGCAAAGAAAGAAATTTGTTGTGGATTAAATATTACTGCAAGTAAATTAGTTTTGCGCAAATTGACAAAAAAAGTCGCAAGGTAGTATATAAATCCTCTTTGCATAAACTATAATTATGTATGAAATCACCATTTGGACGACCAAAAAGACGCATATAGAATACTTAAAAAGACAAACCTCTTGCTTTATAAGGAGTATAAACGGCGTATATGCAACCGTTTCAATAAACAAAATACACGGAATAAGTTTTGCAGTATCTAGTTTATTTTCCGACCAAATTAAAAGGAAACTGACTCCAATTTTAACGGAAATTTTGTGTTTGGGCTTTAAGGCTGACTATTTTATAGAAAGGCTGAAAGTCCCCAAAACGCCACTCAAAAATTTGTTGATTGGCACTATGAGTTTGTTTGACAATCAGGCAGATTACAATTCCACAAAAGGACTTTTCTCTTGGGACAAACCGATATATTTGGAAGGTTATTTCAACTTTTTGATGACGTCAATAAAGAGGCGGTGGGAAGAAGTCGCTCAACTGTGCGACAACAACCGATTGCTTTTTTCGGACGTTGAGGTAGGAAAGGAATTTTTAACCTTTTTGGTGCAATCTATGCCCTTTAAGCATGAAAAATTGTCTTTGGAGTGTTGTCAAAACGATTATCATTTGTTCGACGAACACGAACAAATTATGGGCAACCTTTGGCAATATCTAGATGGTGCAACGCCACAAGAAATGGCGCTTTTGGATCTTGTAAAAAACAAGTCAAAAAGGTTGAAAATATACGAAGCGTGCAGTTTTTTTGACGAACTAACAATGCAACTATTAAATCAAATGTTTGACGTCAAGTTGATTGAAAAGAGTTGACAAAAATGCAATTTATATTAAAATGTAAGTATAATTAAATAAGAGAAAAAGACACGTTTTATGTTTTAGTTTTTCAGAGAAGGGCTGGTTGGTGCAAAGCCTTAGGCGATTCATAAAATACCACTTTTTACAAAATCTCTTTCAGTTTGTTCTTTCTGAGTAAAAAAAGTTCAAAGTGGGCGACTTTTGGTCGTCAAGTAAGGTGGAACCACGGATTTTATTCGTCCTTATGCAACGGTGTGTTGCGTAAGGACTTTTTTTTGTTTACGGAGGTAAAAAATGATTAAAGTTACGTTGCCTGATGGAAGTGTAAAAGAATTTGAACAAGGCGTATTTGCCATGGACGTTGTAAAGTCCATTTCCGAAGGTTTGGCTCGTGCAGCCGTTTGTGTTGAAGTTGACGGTCAATTAAGAGATTTGTACAGCGTTTTGGATGGCGATTGCAACTTCAAAGTGCTTACTTTCAACGATGAAAAGGGTAAAGAAGTGTTTTGGCACAGTTCTTCCCACGTTTTGGCACAAGCAGTTTCCCGCATTTGGCCTGAAGCAAAGTTTGCCATTGGCCCTGCAATTAAAGAAGGTTTCTATTACGATATTGATTTCCCTTGCACAATTACACAAGAAGATTTGCCCAAGATTGAAGAGGAAATGAAGAAAATCGTAAAAGAAAATATTCAAATCAAACGCGAACCCATCAAAAGGGTTGATGCAATTGAGTTGTTTACGAAATTGGGTGACAACTACAAAGTGGAAATTTTGCAAGGTATTGAAGACGAGTGGGTATCTTTGTATCGTCAAGGTGACTATTTTGATTTGTGCCGTGGTCCTCACTTGCCCAACACAGGCAAAGTAAAGAGTTTCAAATTGACCTCTGTTGCAGGTGCATATTGGCGTGGCGACACAAAAAACAAGATGTTGACGCGTATTTACGGAATTTCTTACGAAAAGAAAGCCGACTTGGAACAATATCTTACTTTGATTGAAGAAGCCAAAAAACGCGACCACCGCAAACTTGGTAGAGAACTTGATTTGTTTGATATTTTTGAAGAAGGTCCCGGCTTTCCTTTCTTCTTCCCCAAAGGTATGACTTTGCGCAATACTTTGGTAGATTTTTGGCGTCACGAACATCGCAAAGCAGGTTACGTAGAAGTCAGCTCTCCCATGATTTTGAACAAAGATTTGTGGTTGCGTTCTGGTCACTGGGATCACTACAAAGACAATATGTACACCGTAAACATTGACGAAAGCGATTTTGCAATCAAACCAATGAACTGCCCCAGCGGTATGCTTGTTTACAAGCGCAAACCTTGGAGCTATCGTGATTTGCCTTTGCGTATTGCCGAACTTGGTCAAGTTCACCGTCACGAATTGTCCGGCGCATTGCATGGTTTGATGCGTGTACGTTGCTTTACGCAAGACGACTCTCACATCTTTATGACACCCGAACAAATTGAAGGCGAAATTGAAGCCGTTGTACGTCTTATTGACAAAGTTTACAGCGTGTTTGGTTTCAGTTACAATTTGGAATTGTCCACACGTCCCGAAAACTCTATGGGTAGTGACGAGCAATGGGATATGGCAACACAAGCATTGAAAAATGCTTTGAACAAGATGGGCAAACAATACCAAATCAACGAAGGCGACGGTGCATTTTACGGCCCCAAAATTGACTTCCACTTGCAAGACAGTCTTGGAAGAACGTGGCAATGTGGCACAATTCAATTGGATTTCCAAATGCCCGAACGTTTTGATCTCACCTACGTTGGTGCAGACGGCGAAAAACATCGCCCCGTTATGATTCACCGTGTTGTCTTTGGCTCTATTGAACGCTTTATTGCAATTTTGACAGAACACTATGCAGGTGCATATCCTACGTGGTTAGCTCCCGTCCAAGCAGTGGTGTTGCCCATTTCGGAAAACCACTACGAATACGCTCAACAAGTTTATCAACAATTGTTTGATGCTGGTTTGCGCGTGGATTTGGACATGAGAAATGAAAAAATCGGTTATCGCATAAGAGAAGCACAACTCAAAAAAGTGCCTTATATGATTGTTTTGGGTGCAAACGAAAGCCAAAACGGAACCATTGCAGTCCGTCACAGAAAGGGTGGCGACCTTGGTGCAATGAGCATTGAGCAATTTTTGGCAGACGTCAAAAAACTTTGCGAAAACAAAGAAAATGACTAAAAACACAAGCAAAATTGGTTGACATTGTCAACCTTTTTTGCTAATATATTTGCGTATTCAAGCAGAAGTTTACTTCTCGCCAAACGACTCGGGTTTTTTGGCTTATCAATAATTATCTTTTAGATGACTTTTGATGTGGTGTAAACTTTTGTTTTATACCACATTTTTTATTGGAGGACACTACCATAAAAGAGCTTCAAATCAACGAGCAAATTCGTGACAAACAAGTTAGACTTATTGGTGCCGAAGGCGAACAAATCGGTATCGTATCCGTTCAGGAAGCACAACGCATTGCCGATGAAGAAGGTTTGGATTTAGTAAAAATTTCCCCTCAAGCAGTACCCCCTGTATGCAAAATTATGAATTACAGCAAGTATCGCTATGAGCAAAACAAAAAAGAAAAGGAAATTAAGAAAAACCAAAAAGTTATCAAAATTAAAGAAATCGGCTTGTCTATGACTATTGACATCGGCGACCTCAACACCAAAATGAAACTTACAAAAGGCTTTTTGGCAGAAGGAAACAAAGTCAAAGTCAACATCCGTATGAGAGGCAGACAACAAGCCTATGTACATCAAGGTGTAGAAGTTATGAACAAGTTTGCCGATATGCTTGATGGCGAAGGCAAAGTGGAAAAAGCCCCCAACGTTGAAGGACGAAACATTTCTATGATCATCGTCCCTGCAACGAAAAAATAATTAAATTGAAAAACACTTATCAACGGAGGAAATAAAAATGCCCAAACAAAAAACTCACAGTGCATCTAAAAAAAGATTTACCGTTTTGAAATCGGGTCTTGTAAAAAGAGCACAATGCAACAAAAACCACAAACTTGGCAAGAAAACGACAAAAAGAACTCGTAATCTTCGCAGCACAGCTTACGTCAACAAAACACAATCCAAGACTGTTAAAAACATGTTGCCGTACTAATTGATAGGAGGAGATAGAAATGAGAATTAAAAGAGGCGTAAACGCAGTTAAAAAAAGAAGAAAAATTTTGAAATGTGCTAAAGGTTACTTTGGTGCAAAATCTACCAACTATCGCATTGCTCGTGAAGCCGTGATGAAATCCGGCAACTACGCATACGTCGGCAGAAGACTTAGAAAAAGAGATATGAGAAGTCTTTGGATTGCACGTATCAACGCAGCAGCAAGAATCAATGGTCTTTCTTACAGCAAATTTATGCACGGTTTGAAAGTTGCAAACATTGAGCTTGACAGAAAAGTTTTGGCAGAAATCGCAGTAAGTGATGCAAAATCCTTTGCAAAACTTGCTCAAACAGCAAAAGAAAACCTTAAATAATTAAACTTAACATGAGCCTTTTAGAAGTAAAAGGCTCTTTTACTGAAAATGACGATCATCAACTCAACGTCCAACAAGCAGGTGCAATTGTTGAAAAAACTTGCACAAAAAAAGTATCGCCAACAATACGGCTTGTATCTGGCAGAAGGTACGAGACTTGTATGTGATGCAATTCGCTTGGGTGCAAAAGTGGAGCAAATTTATCAAAGCCAATCGGCATACGAAAAAAGTCCAATGGAAAATGCCGTTGTTCTTTCGGACAAGGTGTTTGAAACAATCTGCGACACGGTCAACACGCAAGGTGTTTTAGCAACAATCAAAGTGGAGCAAAAACCTTTTTCAAATGGAAATTGCCTTATTTTAGATGCCGTTGCAGACCCTGGCAACGTTGGTACTTTGTTGCGTACAGCGGCAGCCACAGGATTTTATGACGTATTTTTGTGCAACTGCGCCGACGTCTATTCGTCAAAAGTCGTTCGCTCGGCAATGAGCGCACACTTTTTGTTGAATTTTCACGTTGTTGATTTGCCCACAGCATTTCAAACGGTAAAAGGTATGTCAGTCTATTGCGCTGATATGAATGGTCAAAATGTCTTTCAAACAACCTTTGTTGAACCTTTTGCCATTGTGTTGGGAAACGAAGCAAACGGCGTTTCACAATTTTCCAAAGATAACAGTACTGAAATCGTGTCTTTACCTATGGAAAATCAATTTGAATCGCTCAACGTATCCGTCGCAGGTGGCGTTTTGATGTATTTGTCTAAAAACAATTGGAGGTAACCAATATGTCCGGTCATAGCAAGTGGAACAATATTAAAAACAAAAAAGCAAAAGGCGATGCCGCACGCAGTCAAATCTTTACCAAAATTGGTCGTGAAATTGCAGTTGCAGTAAAAGCAGGTGGTGCAGACCCCAACTCCAACAGCAAACTTTATGACGTAATTCAAAAGGCAAAAGCAGCCAACATGCCCAACGACAACATTACTCGTTCCATCAAAAAGGCAAGTGGCGAACTAAACGCAGTCAACTACGAAAACTTGACGTATGAAGGTTATGGCATTGCAGGAAGTGCAGTTATCGTTCAATGTTTGACGGATAACAAAAATCGTTCTGCAGGTGACGTAAGACACTGCTTCTCCAAATATGGTGGCGAATTGGGTCAAAGCAACTGCGTAAGTTTCATGTTTGAAAAGAAAGGTATCGTCGTTGCAGAAAACAATCTCAATTTGGACAATGACGCCATTTTTGAACTTGCCATCAATTCCGGTGCAGACGATTTCCAACTTGACGAGGACGTCATTGAATTTACTTGTGATCCTTCTGCATTGTCCGACGTTCGTGACGGCATTGTAAGTAGTGGTTTGAATTTGATTTCAGCCGAAACGGAATTGTTGCCTCAAACAACAATCACCTTGGAAGGCGACAATCTTGTCAAATTTGAAAAAATGTTGGACGACCTCAACGCAAGTGACGACGTTCAAAACGTATATCACAACGTTGAGCTTCCCGAAGACGAAGACTAAATAAATCAAGCGTTCAGATAAAAATCTGGACGCTTTTTTATTTGCATTTATAAATTTTCCCAACACTTGACTACTACTAAGAAAAAGTTTATTATTTATATTATGAAAAGAGTTATTGGCATTGACCCCGGTCTTGCATTGGTTGGATACGGCGTAATTGATTCGGTGGGAAAAACTTACAAAGCAGTTGATTATGGCGTTATCAAAACACCCAAAGAAGAGAGTGTTCCCGTTCGTCTTGCGCTTATTTACAAATCCACGATGGAACTTTTTGAAAAGTACAAACCGAGCGAAATTGCTTTGGAAGAGTTGTTTTTCAACACAAATACAACAACTGCAATCAACGTTGCGCAAGCAAGAGGCATAATTTTACTTGCTGCAATTCACTATTGCGGTCGTTTGTATGAATACACTCCCCTGCAAATCAAAATGGCAATGACAGGATACGGTCGTGCAGACAAAAAACAAATTCAAGAAATGGTAAAACGCTATTTGAATTTGGAAAAAATTCCCAAACCTGACGATGCTGCCGACGGTTTGGCAGTGGCACTTACTCACTTGCAATCGGCAGGTACGTTGAAAGAAGCGTTTGCGATAAAATAAGGAGAAGCAATGTTTGATTTTATTTGCGGAGAAATTGTTGAAATTGGCGAAGGTTACGTTGTATTGAAAAACAACGGCATTGGTTTTTGCCTTACCGTATCTCAAAACACTTTGGCAAATTGTTCTCGTGGAAAAGAAGTGCAACTATTTTGTTATTTGCAAGTCCGTGAAGACGGTTGGACTTTGTACGGATTTTCCACAAAAACGGAAAAAAATATGTTTTTGCAACTTATTTCGGTGTCCGGCGTTGGTTGCAAGGTAGCAATTGCAATTTTGTCGGCAACAACACCCGAAGTGTTGGCAAACGCAATCGTATCCGGCAATACGACGTCTCTTTGCTCTATCAAAGGTTTGGGCAAAAAGACAAGTGAAAGACTCATTTTGGAATTGCGCGAAAAAGTTTCTGCCTTTTGCAAAGATATTCAAGCAAAACAACTTTCACCCGAACAAAAAAACGCTTTGGCTGTGCTTGTTTCGTTGGGTTGTTCACAAGCGGACGCAACCGAGCGTGTGAAAGTTGCTTATGAAAACGGAGCAACAACGGTGCAAGAAATTATAAATGCTTCTTTAAGAATGAACTAATATGGACGATTTGATTTACAGTACAATGTTGGATGGTGAAAGGGACAGCGAAAACCTTTTGCGTCCTAAATCTATGGATGAATATATTGGTCAAGAAACAATCAAAAACAATTTGGCTGTATATATTCAAGCGGCAAAAAGACGTGGCGACAATTTGGACCACGTTTTGCTGTACGGACCTCCCGGATTGGGAAAAACTACGTTGGCACACATCATTGCCAACGAGCTTGGCGTACCTATCACGGTAACAAGCGGTACGGCAATTCCTTCCAAGTTTGAAATGTCGGCAATTTTGTCAAAATTGCAACACAACGAAGTGCTTTTCATTGATGAAATTCACCGTTTACCTGCATCGTTGGAGGAAATTTTGTATCCGGCGATGGAAGACTTTAAGTTGGATTTTGTTACGGGAAAAGGTCTTGCTGCAACGTCGGTAAACGTCCCTGTGGAAAAGTTTACGCTTATCGGCGCAACCACCAAGGCAGGCAATTTGGCAGCACCATTAAGAGATCGTTTTGGTATGCAAATGCGCCTTGTACCCTATACTGACGACCAATTGAAACAAATTGTAATCAATTCTGCAAAACGATTAAACGTTGAAATTGACCAAAATGCAGCCCTTGAAATTGCAAAAAGAAGCCGTCAAACTCCTCGTATTGCAAATAGAATTTTGCGTCGTGTCCGTGACTTTGCCGAAGTTTTTTCGGGCGGTGTAATCAACCTTGAAATTACAAAAATTTCTCTTGAAAGAATGCAAATTGACTGTTTGGGTTTGGACAGTGTTGACAAAAATTTGATTGTAACGCTCATTACCAAATTCAACGGTGGACCTGTCGGTCTAAACACGTTGGCAAGTGCAACGGGGGAAGACGCTTTGACCATTGAAGACGTTTACGAACCCTATTTGATGCAATTGGGCTTTATTGCACGTTCCCCCAGAGGTCGTGTATGTATGCCTAATGCATATAAACATTATGGAATTAAACCTACAAAAGAACAAATGACACAAATGTCTTTGTTTGATTTGGAACAAAATGAAAACAAGTGATTTTTATTACGATTTACCCCAAGAATTAATTGCTCAAACACCAGCAGAACCAAGAGACTCTTCTCGTTTGTTGGTTTTTGACCGTCAAAACAATACGATTGAGCATAAAAAATTCTTCAATTTGCCCCAATTTTTGCAAAAAGGGGACGTTTTGGTGGTAAACAATACAAAAGTTATACCTGCACGAATTTTCGGCAACAAAATTCCAACAGGCGGAAAAATTGAATTTTTATTGCTTAAACGAATTGATTACACCCATTGGGAAGTGTTGACCAAACCCGGTCGCATTGCAAAAGTGGGCGCACAATTTGCTTTTGGCGACAATTTAAAAGCAACCGTTTGTGATATAATTGACGGTGGCGTGCGTGTTGTGGAATTTCAATTTGATGGTGTTTTTGAAGACGTATTGGCTTGCGTTGGAGAAATGCCTTTGCCTCCTTATATCAAAGAAAAGTTGCAAAATAAAGATCGTTATAACACCGTTTACAGCAAGGTGGACGGCTCTGCTGCGGCACCTACGGCAGGGCTTCACTTTACGCCCGAATTGTTGCAACAAATAAAAGATATGGGTGTGGAAATCGTTGATGTGTTGCTCAACGTCGGTTTGGGAACTTTCCGTCCTGTCAACGTTGAAGACGTGGAAACCCACAAAATGCACTCGGAATATTTTTCCGTAAGTCAAAAGTCTGCCGATACAATCAATAAAGCAAAACAAGAAGGTAGAAGAATCGTCGCAGTTGGTACGACGTCGGTAAGAGTTTTGGAAAGCGCATCACAAAACGGAGTGCTTGTTGCTTCCAGTGGAAATACCGAAATTTTTATCTATCCCCCCTACAAATTCCAAATTGTGGATGCTTTAATTACCAACTTCCATTTACCCGAAAGCACTTTGCTTATGTTGGTTTCGGCACTTGCCACAAAAGAACAAATAATGTCCGTATATCAAAAGGCCGTAGAAGAAAAATATAGATTTTTCTCTTTTGGCGATGCAATGTTTATCAAATAAAGTATTATGTCAAAATTTTCTTTCAAAATCAATCATAAAGACCCCCACTCTATGGCACGAACAGCAGAGTTTACGACGCCTCACGGTGTAATCAAAACTCCTGCATTTATGCCCGTGGGTACTGCTGCAACGGTAAAGGCAATGTTGCCTTCCACTTTGCATGAAATCGGAACGCAAATTTTACTTTCCAATACCTATCACCTTTATTTAAGACCGGGCAACGAACTTGTTCGTGAGGCAGGTGGTTTGCACAAATTTATGAATTGGGACAAACCAATTTTGACGGATAGTGGTGGTTTTCAGGTATTTTCTTTGGGACCTTTGAGAAAAATTACCGATGAAGGCGTTGTTTTTTCTTCTCACATTGACGGAAGTAAACACCTTTTCACACCCGAAAAGGTCATGAAAATTGAAGAAGACCTTGGCGCAGACGTAATTATGGCGTTTGACGAGTGTAGCCAACCCGACGCTACGCACGAATATGCCGAAAAGGCAATGACAAGGACTTTGCATTGGTTGGAAAGATGCAAAAATGCACACGTAAACGATACACAAATGCTTTTCCCCATTATTCAAGGCAATATGTACGAAGATTTGCGTGTTCAGTCGGCAAAAGCAACGATTCCTTTTGCTGAATGTGGCATTGCCGTTGGTGGTTTGTCGGTTGGCGAACCCAAAGAAACGATGGTAAAAATGTTGGACGCACTTGCTCCCCATTATCCTGAAAATATGCCAAGATATATGATGGGCGTTGGCTCTCCCGACTACATTTTAGAAGGGGTTGAAAGGGGCATTGATATGTTTGACTGTGTTCTTCCCACACGCTTGGCAAGAAACGGAACAGCCATGACAAGCAAGGGTAAAGTGGTGGTAAGAAACGCCAAATATAAACACGATTTTTCTCCTTTGGACGAAAATTGTGATTGTTATTGCTGTCGCAATTTCACAAAAGCCTACCTTAGACACTTGGTAAACTGCAACGAAATTTTGGCAGCACAACTTTTGAGTATTCACAACGTAAGATTTTTATTGAAATTTGCCGAAGATATTCGCAAGGCTATTGACGAAAACCGTTTTCAAGAGTTCAAAAGACAATTTTATTTTGACTATTACGGTATAAAATAAGCAAACAATGTAAATTTCAATTGATTTTTAAGTGTTGTATGTGTATAATTGAAATATAATTTTAAGGAGCGAACAAATATGTTGTTAAATTTGATTAGTTTTTTTGAAGAAACACCTCAAGATAACTCCGGTTGGATTACTTGGATTGTTTTGGGCGTTATGCTCGTTGGCTTGATTTTGCTCACAGTTATTCCTCAAAAGAAACAAAAGAAAAAAACAGAAGAAATGATGTCAAAAATCGGTGTCGGCAGTGAAATCATCACAATCGGTGGCATTGTCGGTAAAATCGTAGAACTTGACGATTTGTACGTCACAATCAAAACGGGTGAATTCGGTCAAGAATCTACAATCAAATTGTTGCGCCAAGGTATCCACTCTTTGGTACCCGATGGAACGGAAGCAGCAGACGTCATCAAATCAGGCAATGGCAAAAAAGACGAAACGGACGAAATCAAATAATTTTGTTTAATAAAGTCAACCCACTCCGAATAGACTATACCAGTCTGTTCGGAGGTTTTTTTTGGAAAAAACAATTAAAAACGGCCTTTGGTCGCAATCAATAAAAAGCGCAGTCGTGGCACTTTTAACAAGTGTTATTGCAATTTTAATTTTGTCAGTTTTGGCAAAATATCTCACTTTTGGCGTTGACGTAATTCCCATTATCAATCAAATCATAAAAATCGTGGCAGTAGCAGTTGGCGTTGGCTTTGTTGTAAAGGGCGAAAAAAGCCTTTTCAAAGGCATTTTGGCTGGTGTTTTTTATTCAACTTTGTCACTTGCAATGTATTTGGCAATGGGTGGACAACTTGATTTTAGACACATATTGTTGGACTTGGCACAAGCAGTTGCAGTAGGCAGTGTCGTTTCCATTTTAGTATCAAAAAGACGCTAAAAAGTGCTATATATATAATATATTATTATAAAAAAATGTTGACAATTGACCTTTCCTAATATATACTTTATGGGTATGTACCGATTATAGGAGGCATCATATGTCAAAAAAAGGTTCAATAGTTTTATTGAGTATATTAGTTGCAGTTTTATTGTTCGTTGGAGTATGTTCTTTGCTCCCCGACGATTTGGCTTACGGCAAATATGAAGAATATCACGCAGCAGTAAATCTCATTACAAAAGGCACAGATTTAGGCGAAAGCAGATACAGCATTTATACCTTGGATCAAGGTGAATTGTCTGATGCAGATTATGCTACAATTCAAAAAGGCATCATCAAGACGGCACAAAAACGTCTTGCAAAACTTGGCGTTCATTCTTATTCCTTATCTTGGGAAGGCGAAAACCTTACGGTTGTAATTCCCGATGACGGAACAACAACGTTGATTTTCGGTTGCGTTGCTGCAATTGGCGAATTTGAATTTTTCACAGGTAGCTCATACAGTTCAACAGGCGCTTTCGTATCCACGGAAGATATTGCAAGAGCAACGAAACAACACTATTCTTATCAAGACCAAAGTTTGTGGATTTTGACGTTCCATCTCAAAGCAGATAGCAAAAACGTTCTCAAAAACTACAGCAAAATCACATCCTTGTACTTGGCAGTTGATAAAGACGGCGATGCAATGCAACAATATTCTTGTTCAATTGGCGACGGCGAATTTAGAATTTATTTGGACGAAGCAAGCGAATCCACGGTTGATCGTTTTATCGCAATGATTTCCAGCGGTTCTTATATGCAATACGTTCCCGAAGTTGAAGATGCAGAAGAAGAATATGAACTTAAACTTATTCAAATTGACAACGACACACTCGCACCTTCCTTTGCAAGTGGTTGGTTGATTTGCTCTATTGTTTTGGCAGTTGTTCTTTTGGCAGTAGGCGCAATTCTCGTTGTTAAATACGGCGTACTTGGTGGCGCAACAGTTTTGTCCATCGCAACAGTTTTGATTGCAGGTTTGTTGTTCTCTGCATTCGTATATTTCAACGCAATCACGATTTGGACGTTTGTCGCATTGATCGTTGTAATTGCAGTTATGGCTTACTTGTCCATTGATTCTTTTGCAAACATTAAAGCAAATTATGCAACAGGCAAAACAGTCAGTGCAGCAATTAAAACAGGTTACAACAAGTCCATTGTCAAAAACCTCATTGTCAACGGTGCAATGCTCGTTCTCGGTGTAATTTTGTGGGTCATCCCTACGGTTACAACGTTTGTAGGTATTGTATTGACATACGGCGCAGTTCTTTCTGTCGCTGCAACGTTGGGTTTGAACCGTTTGTACACAGCATTGCTTTATCCCATTCACGAAGAAGATAACGCAAAATACGGTTTGTCCAAATAATTTCAATAAACGAAACTAACCAACAAACAGCCTTCTTATATAGAGGGCTGTTTGCTTATTTTTAATTGCAACCAAAAATTCAATTTTTTCATAAAAAAGAAGGAAAATGAGTAAGAAATTTAGCAAAATTGACAATTTCAATATGCAAGACGTGGCTTTTTTTTGTGAACAAAATTTGCCTTTGTCTTTTGCAAAAGTGCTTTCTCAAAAAGGGTTTACTGCCGAAAACTTTTGGCAATTTCTTTCAGGAGAAAAATTTCACGACCCTTACGAAATGTACTCAATGAAAGAAGCAGTCGCATTGGTCAAAAGCGCAATGACGGGTACAATCTTGATTTGCGGAGATTATGACGCCGACGGCTTGACTGCAACTGCAATTTTGCATAATTATTTCAAAGCAAACGGAGTGGACTGCCACACCTTAATTCCTACAAGAGAACAAGGTTATGGTTTGCATTTGGAAAGCATTGAACAAAAACTTGCCCAATGCAACTATTCTTTGATTATCACTGTTGACTGTGGCATTTCCGAAAAAGAAACTATTGAATTTTTGCAACAAAAATACAACGTTTCAATATTGGTTACCGACCACCATGAATTGCCGGAAAATTTGCCTAACTGTGTTTGCTTAAACCCCAAGTTGGGTTATCCATATCCTTTATTGTCGGGAGCAGGTGTTGCGTTTAAGTTGGTGGAAGCATTGACCAACTTGCATACTGCAAAACTTTATGCAGATTTAGCGTGTGTTGGAACAATTGCCGACCTTATGCCCATTTTAGACGAAAATCGTTCCATTGTTTTGGCAGGATTAAACAATCTTAACAACGTTGGACTTAAAAAATTGGCACAAGCATCTCGTTGCAACAATCCACTTACGGCAAATGACGTGGCAATGCGAATTGCTCCGAAAATCAATGCGGCAGGCAGAGTGCAATCTCCACTTGTTGCTTTGGACCTTTTGTGCAACGACAGTATGGATGCTTTGGAACAACTTTTTGTGCTTAACGACGTAAGAAAAACGTTGAGCGACGAAATGTTGGAGTTTGCCAACAAAAATTTTAATTTGGCACAACAAAGTAAAGAAAGACTTATTTTCGTATATGGCACGGGTTTTAAACACGGTGTGATAGGTATTGTTGCAAACAATCTAAAAACGCAATACAACGTACCTTGTGTTGCTTTAACTCAAGACGGTGACAATTTCGTTGGCTCTGCTCGGGGGATTGACGGTATAAATTTGTTTCAACTTTTTGATAATGCAAGTCATTTGTTAGTCAAATTTGGTGGCCACAGCGGAAGCGTTGGCTTTACCGTTTCAAAGGAAAATCTTTTACCTTTGCAAAACCATCTAAAAAATCAATTGAAACATGTGAATTCCTCCGTTTTTAAGGGCGTAAATTCTTACGATTTAGAAATGGAGAAAGACGTTGATTTTCAAGCGTATTGCGCTTTGGCTGACCTTGTTCGTCCGGCATTACCCTCTGACGAAGTTGTTTTTTATCTAAAAACAACGGCAATTTCGGCACGTTTGTTTGGCAAAGAAAGTGAACACTTAGAAATAATAACTTCATTTGGTTTGCGACTTGTATATTTTTACGGAAAGCAATATTTTGATGCTTTGTCAAGTGGCGCCGAAGCAGAATTTACCTTCACTTTGGAAAAAGACAATTTCTACAAATCTTATTGTGGTGTAGTAAACGCTGTCAAAATTGACAATTCGTTGCATTTTGATAAGTTATACAAATTGAACTACATAAACAATTTAAGTCAAGAAAGTCGCCAATTTATTACTGAAAGGCAATTTCTCAATACGATTGCGCAAGAAAACGTCACTTTGGTGGTGGACACTTTTGATACCTATCAAAATTTGTCAAAACAGTTTGATTTATCGCAATTTGAAGTCAACTATTTCACCGAAGTTTCTTCTTGTGGAAAGCAAGTGCTTGTTTCTCCCAAAGAAGTAAAATTTGATGCGTTGGAAAACGTCGTCGTCATTGACGGAAACGACCTTTACGCAAAGTGGTGCGACAATGCAAAATATTTCGCACTAAATTCCAATGATTGGCTTTTGAGTAGCGTATCACTTAATCGTGATTTGTGCGTATTGGTGTTTGGCGTATTAAAGAAAAAATCTCGCTTTGACAGTCTTGACGATTGTTACGAAAAATATTTACTTTCCAAAATGGACCACGTAACTTTTCGTATGTGCATAAAGGTTTTTGAAGAATTGCACCTTGTCGAAATTGAAAGTAAATATCAAATAAAAATCAGTTCAATAAAGGTTGATTTGTCCGATTCTTCAATTTTTACTCATTTTACAAAATAATTTGCAAATAGCAATAAAAGTGTGGTATAATTAACGATATGGAAATGCAAGAAATTACCATTCCCCAATTTATAAGCCAAGTTAAAGAAAACTATCCCAAACACGAGGATATTATTTTGGCTTCGTTGGAGTTGGCTGAAAAAGCACATGGCGATCAACGTCGTGCAAGTGGTCAACCCTACATTTTACACCCTGTCAACACAGCCTCAATTTTGATAAATTTAGGTATGGATGCGCAGGCAATTTGTGCTGCACTTTTGCACGATACAGTGGAAGATACTGAAGTTACAGACGAAGAACTTCGTCAAAAATTTGGTGACGTGGTGGCAGATTTGGTTAAAGGCGTTACCAAATTGGACAAAATCACCTTCAACTCTTTGGAAGACGAACAAGCCGAAAACATAAGAAAAATGTTTTTTGCTATGTCAAAAGATATTCGTGTCGTCATCATCAAACTTGCCGACCGTCTTCACAACATGCGTTCGCTTAAATATCTTTCTCCTGCACGTCAAATAACCTTCTCCAAAGAATCTTTGGAAATTTTTGCACCTTTGGCAGGTCGTTTGGGTATTTCCCCTATCAAATGCGAGTTGGAAGACTTGGCTTTGAAACATATGGAGCCGGAAACCTACGATTATCTTTCTCAAAACATTGCCTTAAAACGTAACGAAAGACAAGAGTTGGTTGACAACTTTATGAACAGCGTCAAAAAAGTTCTCAACGATACGGGCATTGAAAACTACGAAATTTCCGGAAGAACAAAGCACTTTTATTCAATTTATAAAAAGATTAAACGTGGCAAAACTCTTGAATTGATTTTTGACATGACGGCAATTCGCGTCATTGTGGAATCAATTAAGGACTGTTATGCCGTTTTGGGAGCAATTCACGCAAATTGGAAACCTATTCCAGGTAGATTCAAAGATTATATTGCCGTACCCAAACCCAACTTGTATCAATCTTTGCATACCACCGTCTATAACGACGATACACCTCACTCAACACCTTTTGAAGTTCAAATTAGAACGTACGAAATGCACAAAGTTGCCGAATACGGTGTTGCTGCTCACTGGAAATATAAAGAAGGTGTTGTCGGTCAAAACGATTTGGACCAAAAATTGGAGTGGGTCAAAGAAGTTTTGAAATATGAAAGTGATTTGAAGGATAGTAGCGAATTTTTGGATTTAATTCGCAACGATATTTCCATCACCGACAAAGTTTACGTATTTACACCGAAAGGAGACGTTCAACCTTTGACGTCGGGTGCTACTGCGTTGGACTTTGCATATTCAATTCACAGTGCAGTTGGCAACAAATGTGTCGGAACCAAAGTTAATAATAAAATCGTGCCTTTGAATACGGTACTTAACACAGGCGACATCGTTGAGGTTATGACCAACCCCAACGCAAAAGGACCTTCTCGTGATTGGTTAAAAATTGTCAAAACTGCCACGGCAAAAGCCAAAATTAGACAATTCTTCAAGCACGAAATGAAGGAAGAAAACATAAAAACAGGCAAAGCAATGGTGGAAAGAGAAATCAAACGTCGCAACTTCACCTTGGCTCAATTGCTTACAAACGAAGCAATTACTGCCGTTTGTGAAAGATATATGTTCTCTTCCGAAGACGATATGTATGCCTCAGTCGGTTATGGTGGCATTTCCATGAACCAAATCATCACAAAGTTGATTGGTTTCAGCCGTTTGGACGAAAAGGTCAAAATGAAGGAAATGGCGCGCAAAAAGAGAGCCAACGCCAGCAAAGAAAACGCAATCGTTATCAAAGGTTTTGATGACTTGCTCATTAGATTTGCCCACTGTTGTTCCCCCGTTCCCGGCGACAAGATTGTCGGCTACGTATCTCGTGGCAGAGGTGTTTGCGTCCATCGTGCCGACTGTCAAACGGTAAAATCAATGGAAAAAGAACGCGTTGTCCCCGCTGAATGGGCATCCACCTCCACCGATGCAACCTTCCCCGTAACTGTGGAAATCAAGTCGGAAGACAAAGGCGACATTTTTGCCGATATAACAAAGGCAATTGCCAACGAAGGTTTACCTTTGGTGGCAATCAATGCAAGAAAGGACAGACGTGGCAACGCAATTGCAACCATTACGATTGAAATCAGCAACCACGAACAAGTAGAAGAGTTGATTGTAAAACTCAAATCCTTGCCTCACGTAATATCAGCATATAGAACGATATCATGATTAAAATTGAAACACTTAAAATCGGCTGGTTTTTAACCGTATTTACAACAAATTGTTACGTTGTATCACAGGGCAAAGATTGTGTTGTCATTGACCCTCCTTTGTGTCAAAAAGAGTACGTCTTTGATTATTTGCAAAAAAACAATCTTGTCCCTCAAGCAATTTTGTTGACACACGGACATTGTGACCATTGTGGCGGTGTAGAGCAACTGCTCAAAAAGTATAACGTTCCCGTATATTGTCACCAAAACGATTTGCAATTAGCAAGCATTGTTGCTTACAATCCTTTCAAAATTCCCGCCGTCAACTGTTTTCCACAACCTTATCCGTCAATGAGTTTGGACTTTGGCAGTTTGCACTTTGACGTCGTGGAAACTTTTGGACATACTCAAGGCAGTGTGCTTTTGCTTTTGGAAGACAAAATGTTTTCGGGTGATACGCTTTTTTATAGAAGTATTGGCCGTACGGACTTTCCCGAAAGCGACATAAATTTAATGAATAACTCGGTTGAAAAATTGAAAACGTTTACAAAGGATTACGTCGTTTTTCCCGGACACGGCGAAACAACTACGCTTTTTGACGAATTACAAAACAACCCTTACTTAATAAAGCAGTGAAAATTTATACAAACGGAAAATTTTATACCGAAATTGCAGACGTGGTTCGTGCTTTTGGCTTTGATGCAACCGAATCTACTTTTGAACAAGCAAATTTGCTCGTCATGGGAAAACTTGACGGGCAAATTTATCATACACGTTGCACGGTTGACGGAATTGAAAAAGAGTATGAAATAAACTGTCCAATAGACGACGAAATTATGTCGGTACGTTTGCAAAAACGTTATGACAAACTTGCCACCTATTATTGTTTGAAACAGTTGACTGGCCGTCAACTTCCTTGGGGTTCTCTTACGGGTATTCGTCCCACACGTTTGGCAGAAGAAATTCAACGAAACGAAGGTTTGGACTACGTAAAAACTTTCCGTGACCTCTTGGACGTAACTGACGAAAAATTGACGTTGGTCAAAGATATTTTGGACGCGCAAAGTGGGTTAAAAAACAAAGATGCAAGCCTTGTTGATCTTTACGTAGGTATCCCTTTTTGCATTTCCAAATGCACGTATTGTTCCTTCACGTCGGGTATTATTTCCAAGTTAAAACATCTTGTAGAGCCCTACGTTTCGTCTTTGTGCGATGAAATAAAACTAACTGTAAACTTAATTGAAAAAAAGGGTTTGCGCCTTAAAAACCTTTACATAGGCGGTGGTACACCCACTTCGTTGGAAGTGGAAGACCTTAGAAAAATTTTGTCCGTTTTGCCTCGTTGCGACGGAGAATTTACCGTTGAAGCAGGCAGACCAGACACAATTACGGTTGAAAAATTGCAACTTTTTAAAGAGTTTGGTGTAAACCGAATTTCCATAAATCCCCAAACGTTTAATCAAAGTGTTTTGGACTCAGTAAATCGTTGTCATACCACTCAAGACATTTACGACAAATACAATTTGGCAAAAAGTTTTGGTTTTTGCATAAATATGGACTTGATTGCAGGACTTCCCACCGAAAGCTTTGAAATGTTTTGCAATTCCATCAATCAAGTTGTCGCCCTTGACCCCGAAAACGTAACGGTGCATACCTTGGCATTGAAAAAAGGTAGTTTGCTTAAAGAACAAAATTTTGTTGCATCGGACGCTACCGTTGCACAAATGGTAAATTTTGCTCGTCAAAAGTTAAATGAAGCAGGTTATTTACCTTACTATATGTATCGTCAAAAGTATATGACGGAAAACTTGGAAAACGTTGGTTTTTGCAAGTCGGGTACACAATGCCTTTACAACATAGACAACATGGAAGAAACGACTTCAATTCTTGCTTGCGGTGCAAACGCAATTACCAAACGAATATTCCAAAATGGTGGAAGAATTGAGCGTGTTGCCAACCAAAAAGACGTCATAACGTATATTGAAAAATACAAATCTAACTTGGAAAAGAAAAAAGCATTGTTTGATTTATGAAAAGCATTGTAAAAAAATCTATTGCCATAGGCTGTTTGCTTGTTGCATTGATCGTCTTGTTGATACTTAAAGAAAACGTCGTCGTATGCGAGTGGTTTGCTACGACGGTTTTTCCTGCTTGGGTATTTTTTGCAGGACACGTTTCTTCTGTTTTTTCCTTTTCAGTATTTGAGTTGCTTTTGTATTTGGCAGTCCTATTTGCCGTAACTTTTTTGGTTTGGACAATTGTTTTGCTTTGCCAAAGAAAGTGGACGAAAGGTGCAAACAAATTTTTGACTTTGACACTTGTTGCCCTTTGTATTTTGACGGTATATTTTTCCACAGCAGGAATGGCATATAACAGGGAAAAATTGCCTATTATTTCCTACGACCACAAGACGACTACGGAAAAAATTGATATAGAAAAAGCAATGGATCTTGCCGTCTTTTACGCCGACAAGTTGGATCAAGTAAACGCACAATTGCAACGTAACCAAGACGGAACGGTTAAAATGCCTTCTTTTGAAGAAATTTACGACCTTTTGGTGGTGGAATTTGAAAAGTTGGATGATGACTACTTTGCAAAATATTCTCCAAAGGCAAAAACTCTTTCAAGTCAGTGGATTTTTAGCAATCTCAGCATTGCTGGCGTATCCTTTTCAGTAACAGGCGAGCCAAACGTAAATCTTGGTTGTGCTAATTTTTATAATTTGCCAAGCGTGCTTGCTCACGAAATGGCTCACTCCAAGGGTGTAATGCGCGAAAGCGACGCCAATTCTGTGGCTTATTACCTTTTGTTGAACAGCGACAATCCATATTTGCAATATTCCGTGTTGGCAGACGTATCAAGCGCAATCAGCAAGTTAGTGCGCAGTTTGCAACGTCAAGAAAATCCCAATGCCGAGGTAAACTTTACGTTTAGTTCCCTTCTTCAACCTCAAACGAGTGTTGAAGTTGTTGCTGACAAAATTGCATACAGCGCCTATTGGAAGGATTATCAAATTTTGGACAAATTTGGTACTTGGTTAAACGATACCTATCTAAAACTTATGGGGCAAAAAGACGGTGTAGGCAGTTACGTGGACGACGGCTCAACCCAAATACAAGATGAGACGGACGAAAACGGCAATCAAGTGCAGGTGCAAGTGGTGGTTTCCTTCTCCAATTTGCAAAATATACTTATTGACCATTATTTGTCGGAAAATTAACAAACTTTTGCTTTCAAAAATTGTTCGTTTTTGTTGACAATAAAATTGGCTTAATATATAATAATTAGGCTGTCGTTGTGCGGGTGTAGTTCATTGGTAGAATACCAGCCTTCCAAGCTGGCTAGGTGGGTTCGATTCCCATCACCCGCTCCAACTTGTTTACTCTGGTATGCTACGGCACAATGTACAGTCGTCACACAACATGTGCCTGTAGCTCAGCAGGATAGAGCAACGGCCTTCTAAGCCGTGTGTCGGGGGTTCGAATCCCTTCAGGCACGCCATTACGTGGTGGGTATAGCGCAGCTGGTTAGCGTGTCAGATTGTGACTCTGAAGGTCGTGGGTTCAAATCCCACTACTCACCCCATTACCCTTTTTACAACTTAATATCGTAGGGGTATAGCCAAGCGGTAAGGCATCAGA
>JAGBWW010000003.1 GCA_017629595.1 Clostridia bacterium
GTGATGTTTGCACGCAAAATTGCAGGGCCGTGCACGTCAACCGAAAGAAGCAATTGAAGATATTCTTGTCTTGCTTTGGAGCACCAAACTCTTGCCCAGTTGTGGAAATATTCTTCGTAAGAAGCGCCTTCCGTTTTGGACAAGATGTCAAGGGTGACGGCTACACCACCGTTGTCTGCCATGTTTTCGCTGACAATAAATGCGCCGTTTACTTTTCCCCAAGGAAGTTCAATGCCGTCAAATTGTTCAATCATTTGTTGCACCTTGGTTTCAAATCGTGCAAAGTCTTCTTGTGTCCACCAATCGTTGATGTTGCCGTTTTCGTCACATTTTGCACCATTGCTGTCAAATGCGTGGGAAATTTCGTGACCGATAACTGCACCAATGCCACCAAGGTTTTGACTTCTTGTTTGTTTCAAAGAATAGAAAGGTGCTTGCAAAATTGCCGCAGGGAAAGTGATGTCGTTGACAAAGGGGTCATAACAAGCATTTACCATGTGACCGGGCATTGCCCAATTTTCGGGATTGGTAGGCTCTTGAAGTTTTGACCAAACGTCAAGTTGTTGAATTTGTTTAAGGCCAAGCATAACGTCAAACAAAGAGTCCTCAGTGTTGAACACAAGTTTGTCAAAAAGGTCTCTTGCTTTGTCGGGATAACCCATTTTTACACCAATTTTGGACAATTTTAAAATGGCTTTTTCTCTTGTTTCTTCGCCAAGAATTTCATTTGTTTTGATACGTTCTTTGTAACAATCAATGATTTGGTGAACAATTTCGGTGATATCTTTTTTGGCTTCTGCACCAAAATATTTTTCGCCATAATACATACCTACGGGGTCGGAATAGACTTGAGAGGCAACGTTGTAGGCAAATTTTTCAATGGATTGCATTTTTGCAACACCTGTAAGGGCACGCATATACATGCCACCCACTTCACGAAGTTCTTCGGACAAATAGTTGCAAGAACCCAATAGACTTTTTACGTATGCCCAGTGTTTGTAAAGGGAAAGGTTTTCTTCGTTTAATACCTTTGCAAATTCGCCAAAGTATCTAGGTTCGGTGACAACGACTGTTTGGGGTACGTGTTGGAACAAATCGTTGAGGATTGCACAAAAATCTACACTGGAAAGCATTTCGGAGACCTTATCTGTTTCCATAGGGTTGTATATTTCTACATACTTGGACCATTCTTCACTTGTTTTGACAAGGCCACCCAAAATTTCGTCAAACGCAAGGGTGTCGGCAACGTATTGTTCTTGCTCTTCTTGGCTTAAATCAGTTTTTGCCATAACCATTTTTGCAACGTTTGTCCAAAGTGCCAAAATTTGTGCCTTTTGTTGTGCCATTTCCGGTTTGTAATAACTTGCATCGGGAAGGATTACGCCGGGACCTTGAATATATACAAGACGTTGTTTGGTGTTTTTCATGTCAACTTCGGGAGCAATGTTGATTGGCGTGGAAATGCCTTGCAATTCCAAGGTTTTATATAAACGAGTGAATCTTGAAGGGAGTTTACTTCTTTGAGAATTTCAAGGCTTTTAAGTGCAGGCGCAATGCCGTCTTTTGCCTTTTTGTCTGCATCTTTGATAATGTCGTACAATTGGACTGCTCTTTTGAGATAATCGTTGGGGTAACTTTTGTTTTTGGACATTACGTCAAATTCGTCCATCATAATTTTTTCCACGTCATCGGCAAGTTTTGAAAAACCACCTGTGGAAGGTTTGTCATCAGGGATGACAAGACTGTCCAACGTTTCTTGGTTTACATAGGTATAAAGGTCGTCTTGAATTCTAATTTTTTCCATAAATATCTCCTTCTATCGCATTGCGCAAAAACACAAACACCATGTTGTCGTTGCCTTGAGCAAAGGATAATTTTCTACGTTGTTTGTTATTATACAAAACTTTTTCAACTTTTTCAATACCACCACACCACTTTGTGGCAAAAAAAAACAAGATCGTCAACCTTGCTTGAGTTTGTTTTCAATTGTGATACATGATGCCGTGAGCATTCGTTTTATTCTGCCACAAAGATTGCGATAGCTTTTGAAAGTTTGTTCGTCGATCTTTTCAGAGGCAAAAACTAGTTTGAGCCAACTTTCCGTTTCGGCACATTCTTTGCGAGCAATCTCAAATTTTGAGTGCATATCACGAAGGCTTTGTGGGTATTGAGCTTCGGTTATGTTGGCGAAAACGCTTGACGAGGACTTTTTAATTTGAAAAGCAACGTTTTTGTCAAAACAATTGTCTAAACAAAGTTTGGCAACGTCAACAGCAAGTTTCTCACTGTATTCTAAAAGTAGATTTCTTTTTGACATTTTCGTCCTCCACATCAATTTTTGCTTGCTCGTGCAACAATCCACAACTTGTTGTGGTATGGAATTGACACAAAGTGTCGTATGGAATCAAGGGCGAAGGACAAAATTCAATCTTTTGCCCTACTCGACAAAGTCGGAATTCCATACACGCTAAAGCGTGATGCCATACCAAGCCCTTCGGTCTTGGATAAAAATAACGGCCTCGTTTGAAGCCGTTATTTTTTGGTGGGATTAACAGGACTCGAACCTGTGGCCCCTTGCATGTGACGCAAGTGCTCTACCAACTGAGCTATAATCCCATGGGTTGTTAGCCAATGTATTATACAACGGTTATATAAAAAAATCAACCTTTGCATTATATTTTTGAGCATTATTTTTGCCGAATTTTAGCACAAAACAGGGCGAAAATCACACCTTTAACGTCTTTATAAAAGCTTTTTGTTCACTGGTCAAGCGAAAACTTTCACATGCTTTTTGCAACGATTTGTTGTGTGTCCAACCATTTAATTTTTGCTCGGTGAAACAAGCAATTGTGCTTTCAAATTGCTTTGCCAAACACTCGGCAAAAAACCACGCTTGTGCCATTTTGACGTAATATCTGTCGTCGTCAACCGACGTTGCCAACTCCAAAATCTTTGGCGAAAAATTGTCATCCACAAAGACGTGAAGCAACGTAACAAATGCAAGTCTTACTGCATACTCTTTGCCACTTTTTATCCATTTTTGCACCATTTGCCACGTTTTTTCTTGGTGTTTTGCGAAAAGTTTGGGAGTTATTGCATCGCAAACTGCCCAATTTTCAACGTGGGGCAAAAATTCTTCAATTTCATAAAACAGTTGGTCAACGTCTTTCGTTTGACAAATGAAAAGAGCGTGTAAAAGGTTTTCTTCGTGATATTTGTGGGGAAGTTGCCTCATAAATTGTTCTTTTTGCTCGGCACACACCGTCTTTGCAAAAGCACGCAACAAAGGCATTCTAACACCCAATATGGCGTCAGGAGAAAGGTTTGGTATCAATTTTAATGAAAACCCTTTGTAATTTTCATCACAAAGGGCTGTTAATTTTTGTTTGAACATAATTTTTAATATTGAATATCTTCCAGACGCAAACCAACTGCGGGGAAGGTTTTTGCGCCAAGTTTTCGGTTGCCCGTTTGAAGCATTTTGTCAACGGTGTCTTGAGGAAGTTTGCCTAAGCCAATCCAAATCAACGTACCGACAATGATGCGTACCATATTATACAAAAAGGCATTTCCACAAATGGAAATTTCCAATAGATTGCCCTTTTGAATAATATCTATTGATTCAATTGTGCGAATTGTCGTTTTGGCACTGCTCCCTGTTGAAGAAAACGCCTTGAAATCGTGTTCGCCAATCAACTTTTGAGCAACTTGTTTCATCAAATTGAGGTCGGGCATTTTGTAAATTTGAGTGGCAAAGGTGTCGTAAACGGCGTGTCTGTGGGCAGATACGTACAAACGATATACGTACGTCTTTTTAATTGCCGATTTTCGTGCGTGAAAATTCTTGTCAACCACTTCGGCATTTATAACAGAAAGGTCGTCCGGCAACAAAAAGTTGACTGCTTGTACCAAGGAAAAGGGGAGCATTTCTTTTTGAGTATCAAAATGCACCGTTTGGGCAATTGCAGAAACGCCTTCGTCCGTTCTTCCCGCAGCGTGAACGACGATGGTTTCTCCCAAAAGTTGGGACAAACCCTTTTCCAATTCGTCTTGTGCTGTGCGAACGTCCTTTTGACTTTGCCAGCCACTGAAATTTTTGCCTACGTAGGCAACGGTAAGTTTGTATCTCATTAGAAATATAACCAAGAAACGTGTGCCCAACTGTCTTGCATTGCAAATACCACGAAAATGGCAACGAAGAATACAAGTTGGAACAATACGCCAACAACGTCACGCCAACTGAATTTTTGTACTCTAAATTGCGTGCGTTTGGTGGAACCTTCATAGCAACGGCTGTTCATTGCAAAAGCCAATTCTTCGGCACGTCTAAAAGACGAAACCAAAAGGGGAATCAAAATGGGAACGAACGCCTTTACACGTTGGCCAATGCCACCCGTGTCAAAGTCTGCACCACGAGCCTTTTGTGCGCGAATAATTCTATCCGTTTCTTCAATAAGGCTGGGAATAAAAGACAACGTCAACGACATGATAAGTGCCAATTCGTGAACGGGGAATTTAATATAAGACAAAGGTTTTAACAAACTTTCAATGGCGTGAGTTAAATCAACTGCGGTTGTCGTCAAGGTGAGCAAACTTGTACCCATAACCAAATAGGTTAAACGGAGCATCATTTTTGCTGCAAATTTCAAACCTTCATCATAAATTTTAAAAATCCACCAACTCAACAAAAGGTTGCCTTCTTGTGTGAAAAAGACGTTCAAAATTGCCGTAAATATAAGCAAAACCAAAATGCCTTTTATGGATTTTATTACACTTTTAAGTGGTACTTTGGATACGAAAATTGCCGTCAACAAAAAAATTGTAAGCCAAGCAAAACCAACGAAACTGTTGATGAAGAAAATTCCAACCAAATACAAAACGGCAAGAATCAATTTGGCTCGCGCATCCATGCGATGAACAAAACTGTCAACGGGATAATATTGTCCAAAAGTTACGTCCCTAAACATTGGAACCTCCTTTAAGAGCGTTGACTGCCTTCAAAACTTCGTCAACCGTTCTTACACCTTTGGGCAATTTTACGTGATGCTTTCTTAAATAATTGCAAAATTGTGCCATGTAAGGCACTTCCAAATTCATTTTGACAATTTCGTCTTCCAAAGCAAATAAATCTTCGGGGGTTGTATCATATACGACTGCTCCGTCTTTCATAACAATGATGCGACGTGCGTTTTCGTAAACTTCGTTCATATCGTGCGAAACCATGATGACGGTTACGCCTTGTTCTTCATTGAGTTTTTTGACCAACGTCAAAATTTCGTGTTTGCCAACGGGGTCCAAACCTGCAGTAGGTTCGTCCAATACCAAAACTTTGGGTTGCATTGCCAAAACACCAGCTAACGCAACACGACGTTTTTCACCACCAGAAAGTTCAAAGGGGGATTTGTTTTTGACCGTTTCCCAATCAAGTCCAACCAATTCCACGGCATTTTTTACACAAACGTCAATTTCCTCTTGCGACATACCCATGTTTTTAGGTCCAAATTCCACGTCTTGTGCAACCGTGTCGGCAAAAAGTTGATTTTCGGGGTATTGGAAAACCATACCGACAAGTGAGCGTACCTTTTTGAGGTCGCATTTTTTATCGTGCAAATTTATTCCATTGACGACAAGGCTTCCACTTTGAACCCTTATCAAAGCGTTTAAGTGTTGCACAAAAGTGGACTTGCCACTTCCCGTGTGTCCTACGATTGCGACAAACTCGCCGTCTTCAATTGTCAAATTTACGTTGTGCAATGCCCTTGTTTCAAAAGGAGATTTGGGATTGTAAACGTAATTCAAGTCTTTTACAACAATTGACATATCATTTCTCCCAAAGCCTTTGCATCAGCCGTATTTTCTTCCACTTGCCAACCACTTTCTTTAAGTTTTTGGGCAAGTTCTATTGTGCGGGGTACTTTAAGCCCTGCATTTTCCAACAACTGTCTTTCACTGAAAATTTCGCTGGGCGTGCCCGTGGCAATTATTTTGCCTCTTTGCATAACAACAACTCTGTCCGATTGCAACACTTCTTCCATAAAGTGGGTGATAAGCACGACCGTCATACCAAAATCTTCATTCAATTTTTTTGCAACTGACAAAACCTCTTTTCTACCTTGAGGGTCCAACATTGCAGTAGATTCGTCCAAAACCAAAACTTGGGGTTTGATTGCCAAAGCACCTGCAATGGCAATGCGTTGTTTTTGACCACCGGAAAGTTTGTGAGGTGTCTTTTTGGCAAACTGTTCCATACCTACGCTTTCCAATGCCCAACGCACTCTTTCGCCCAATTCAGGGTGAGGAATACCAACGTTTTCCACGCCAAAGGCAACGTCTTCTTCAATTATGCTGGCAACCATTTGGTTGTCGGGATTTTGAAATACCATGCCAACGTTTTTTCTTATTTCAAACAAATTCTTTTCGTTTGCAGTATCCATACCCAAAACGGACACACTGCCTTTTTGAGGCACGAACAAACCGTTTAATAACTTTGCCAAAGTGGACTTGCCACTTCCGTTGTGACCTACGAGCGTCAAAAACTCCCCTTGCACAACGTCAAGGGTTACGTCGTCAACACCAACGGCAAACGATTGCGTGCCATCGTCGTTGAAAACTTTATAATTGTAGGTTGCATTTACAAGTTTGATAATATCCATTTTGTTCCTTTTTGAGTGATATACTGCACTATCGTAGATTATAACACATACTTCGTCTTTTTGTAAAGCACTATCTCTTTTTCCCCTTTCAAATATTACGCACAAAATAGATACTTTTTCCCGTGTCTAAATTTTTCCACTTTACTTCTTGATTTACACTTTATTTTTAAATTTTATTGTCTTAAAACACCCCCAAAACACAATTGCTACTTGACTTTATTATATAAAAAGAATATAATCAATTCGTATGTGGCACGAAAGTGTCACCCACTTAGATAAATATTTTTTGGGAGGATTTATATACTATGGCAAAAAAGACTATTGACGGTAATATGGCTGCAGCCCACGTGGCTTATGCTTTTTCTGACGTAGCAGCAATTTACCCGATCACCCCCAGCAGTCCCATGGCAGAAGATGCCGACGAATGGGCAGCCCAAGGTAGAAGAAACTTGTTTGGACAAACCGTTCACATTTCCGAAATGCAATCGGAAGCAGGTGCAGCAGGTGCAGTTCACGGTTCTTTGACAGCAGGCGCATTGACAAGCACGTTTACAGCAAGTCAAGGTTTGTTGTTGATGATCCCCAACATGTACAAAATCAGTGGCGAATTGTTGCCCTGCGTTTTCCACGTATCTGCTCGTGCATTGGCAGCACACGCATTGTCTATTTTCGGTGACCACGCTGACGTTATGGCTTGCAGACAAACCGGTTTTGCAATGCTTGCATCCAACAGTGTTCAAGAAGCAATGGACTTGGCATTGGTTGCTCACTTGGCAACTTTGGAAACAAGAGTTCCCTTCTTGCATTTCTTTGACGGTTTTAGAACAAGCCACGAAGTAAGCAAGATTGACGTAATTGATTATGAAGTAATGGACAAATTGCTTGATAGAAAATACGTTGACGATTTTAGAGCAAACGCACTCAACCCCGAACACCCCGTTTTGAAAGGTACGGCTCAAAACCCCGATATCTACTTCCAAAACAGAGAAGCAGCAAACAAATTCTACGATGCAACACCCGCAATTGTAGAAAAGATTATGAAAAAGGTTTCCAAAGCCATTGGCAGAGAATATCACTTGTTTGATTACGTCGGCGCACCCGATGCAGACAAAGTCATCGTTTTGATGGGCAGTGGCGCAGAAGCAGTTGAAGAAACAGTCAACTTCTTGGTAGCACGTGGCGAAAAAGTCGGTGCATTGAAAGTTAGATTGTACAGACCTTTTGCAACGGAAAAATTCCTTAAAGCATTGCCTAAGACAGTAAAGAAAATTGCAGTTTTGGACAGAACGAAAGAACCCGGTTCCCTTGGCGAACCTTTGTACCTTGACGTCGTAACAGCTCTTGCAGAAAAGAGAAGAAAGGTTACTGTTGTAGGTGGCAGATACGGTTTGGGCAGTAAAGAATTTACACCTTCCATGATCTTGTCCGTCTATCGCAACCTTGATCAAGACAAACCCAAAAACCACTTCACAGTCGGTATCAACGATGACGTTACACACACATCCTTGTCTTTGGGCGAAATCATTGACGTCGCACCCGTTGGCACAACCCGTTGCAAATTCTACGGTCTTGGCTCTGACGGCACAGTCGGTGCAAACAAAAACTCCATCAAAATCATCGGTGACCACACAGATTTGTATGCACAAGGTTACTTTGAATACGACAGCAAGAAGAGTGGCGGTTTGACAGTTTCTCACTTGCGTTTTGGTCCCAACCCCATCAAATCCACATACCTCATTGACCAAGCAGAATTTGTAGCATGCCACAACAGCAGTTACGTTTTGCACTATGATATGTTGGAAGACATCAAAGACGGTGGTACATTCTTGCTTAACTGCTCTTGGACGGACGAAGAACTTAATGCTCACCTTCCTGCAGTTATGAAAAACCAAATTGCACAAAAACACCTCAATTTCTACACCATTGACGGTTTGAAAATCGCTTTGGGTGCAGGCAGTGCAAAATCTTTGAACATGGTCATGCAAGCAGCATTCTTCAATCTTGCAAACATCATCCCTTACGATCAAGCAGAAGAATATATGAAACAAGCCATTGTCAAAACATACGGCAAAAAAGGCGAAAAAGTAGTCGCAAGTAACTTTGCAGCAGTTGACTGCGCAAGTGCAGGTTTGCA
>JAGBWW010000004.1 GCA_017629595.1 Clostridia bacterium
CTTGAACTTATGAAAACGGCGTATCTTGCCCTTCCTTTGGCTGACGTATGCACCCAATTTGCCGACCAATTTGTCGTAAGCGACGCTCACATTGGCAAAAGTCTTTTGCTTTCGGTAATTGAAAACGCCGTCCACAACGTTGACGTGAACACCTGTTGCATAAAGGACAATGACTTTGTAAACCTTTGTGAACAACAAAAAGCCTTGTATTTGTCGGCAGTTGTACGCAAATAAAAAACTTGCCTAGAAAAAAACCTTAAATTGACCAAAGACACATAAAAAAAGCGTGAAGAGTTTTCTTCACGCTTTTGGTTTTTCTATTAAATAAGTTTTCTTGCCATCAAAACGCCCATGACGGAACACATCATCAAACCACGAGTCCAACCTGTGGAGTCGCCCAAGCAGTACAAGTTTTTGACGTCGGTGTTGAAGTCTTTATCCATTTTGATTTTGTTGGAATAGAATTTGATTTCGGGGGAATACAACAAAGTGTCCGAATCGGCAAAACCGGGAGCAACAACGTTCATTTGTTTGATGAAGTTGATGATGGAAAGCATTGCTCTGTAAGGCATTGCAAACGTGATGTCACCTGCAACGGCGTCAACCAAAGTGGGCTTTACTTTGTTTGTTTCCAATTCGTGTTGCCAAGTGCGTTTGCCCAACAAAATATCTCCAAAACGTTGCACCAAAATGCGACCTGCTGCCAACATATTTGTAAGTTCGCCAATACTTTGACCGTATTCAATGGGTTGGTTGAAAGGTTCGGTGAAGTTGTGTGAACACAAAATGGAAAGGTTTGTGTTTTCCGACTTCTTGTCTTTGTATGAGTGGCCGTTGACCAATGCCAAGTTGTTTTCGTAGTTTTCTTGGCTGACAAAACCACCGGGGTTTTGGCAGAAAGTACGTACTTTGTTCAAGAAAGGCATGGGATAGCCAACAAGTTTAGATTCGTACAATGCTTCGTTGATTTTTTGCATTACTTTGTTGGGGACTTCCACTCTTACGCCAACGTCAACTTGTCCGGGATAGTGGGAAATGTTGTGTTTGTTGCACATTCTTTCCAACCAATCGGCACCACGTCTGCCTGTGGCAATGACGGTTGTTTCGGCTTGAACTGTTTCTTCATTTTTGCCGTTTGAAATGATTGCACCACTTGCAACACCGTCTTTGATGCAAAGTTCTACACAATCGGTGTTGAACAATATTTCCACACCATTATTGAGAAGATATTGTTCAATTGCGTAGTAAATTTCTTGTGCCTTTTCCGTACCAAGGTGTCTTATGGGGCAGTCAACAAGTTTCAATCCTGCTTTTGTTGCACGAGAGCGAATTTCTTCAATGGCTTCGGGATGGTCCAAGCCTTCAATTTTGGTGTCTGCGCCAAAATCCAAATAAATTTGGTCGGCATATTGAATTGTTTCTTGCACCAAGTCTGCACCTACCAAATCGGGCAAATCGCCACCTACGTCACTGCACAATGACAATTTTCCATCGGAAAATGCACCTGCGCCGGAAAATCCACTTGTGATGGCACAGTTGGGACAACTTACACAATGTCCAACTTTGTGCTTGGGACAACTGCGTTTTTCTATTGCATTGCCCTTCTCAACAATCAATATTGATTTTTTTGAGTCTTTTTTTACAAGTTCCAATGCGGTGAAAATACCTGCAGGACCTGCGCCAACAATCAAAACGTCAACTTTTTTCATTTTCGCACCTCTGTGTTTTTAAAGTTTCTCAAACCCGAAAGAGTATATCATAAAACCCAAGTCACTGCAAGAAAATTGCAGTGCTTTTTTATCAATAATAATTTACCTTTTTTGTATTGTCAAAAATGGCAGGATAAACGTTTTCGCCATCGGCAAATCCTGCCAAACGACAAACTGCCGTGTGTGCTTCAACGGTCAATTTTTCAATTGCTTCGTGCTTGGGCAAGGTTGTGTCGGGGAAAATCGGTTCTCCAATATGCAAAGTCAACAAAGGATTTTTGTGAAAAATCTTTTGCAATCCTTTGGGCTTGCGGAAAGTGTATGCCATAGGCAAAACAGGTTTGTTGGCGTTTACTGCAAAATAAAACGCTCCCTTTTTGAAAGGTCTTATGGGACGATAAAACTCCCACATACTGCCTTCGGCAGAAAAATGCACCCATTTGCCTTGTTGCAACAAATTGTCAATGGTCTTTGAAAAGGCGTGGGTGGCACGCATATCGCCAACGGGAATGGGAATTCCGTTGTTGTAGCGAATTAACACTCTGTTTTCTCCACGCATATTTTTGTCCCAAACGGGTATATGGGGAACGTAAGGCAAAACGGCACGCATAATGCCGATAAAATCCCACATATGAACGTGGTTTATGACCGATACAATGCCTTGCTTTATGACGTCTTTGTGCTTTTTGAGATTTTCTCTACCCTTGATTTTTAAGCACGTTCTTATGCGCATGACGGGAAACGCCAAAGTGTACAACAATAAACGCATACCTTTGTGTTTGAGTTTGTAGCCAAAAGATTTATCTACGTAGGGATAGTCTTTGTCAAAAACTTCGCCGTTGTTCTTTTTTACAACTAAATAGTGTTGGTCGGTGATTTCCGGAAATGGATATTTCGTGGGTTTGGGATCGTAATAGTTCATATTTTTTTCCTTTGCTTATGGTTTTATTATACACTATTTTTCACTCATTGTAAAGAGCCACTACGTTTTTATGCAAAATGGCACACTTTGTAAAGATGCCTTTTTTCTTTGGTATAATTGAAACATCGGAGGTTTTTTATATGTCTATTTTTAATTTGTACGGTCATTTGACAAGTGATAAAACGCTTGTATTTGACGATCACGCTCCCTTAATAAAGGGAGAAAACTTGACTTCGGCATTGAAAATTTCTTTGCCGGAAATTTGGCAAGAATATTGCTTTTTTGCCGAATTTAGTTGTCCAAACGGCAAAAAGTACCTTTCGGCACAACTAGATTTGGTGGACGACCAAGAATTTGGCAAAGTGTTGTATTTTGATTTACCCAACAGCATTTTGTCGGGAGAAGGTCTTGTTTACGTCCAACTTGTGGCAAAAAATTCGCCCACTTCTTTGGCTGTGTTCAAATCCAAAAAGTCGGCGCAAAGCGCCTTTTTTGTAAACGGCTCTATTGAGGCTGTGGAAGGCAGTTTTGCTTGGGAAGATTATTTGACAAAAGCAAACACCAAATTGTCTCAATTGGCAAACATTGAAGACGAGTGGCAAACGGCAATGAAGCAAACCCAAGATGCCGTTGACCTTGTAAATCAAACGGTGGACCAAATTCTTTTAGACAAAGAAAACGGTGCATTTAAAGGTGATCAAGGTGAAAAAGGCGAAAAAGGCGACGTCGGTCCAAAGGGAGATAAGGGGGAACAAGGCAACGTTGGTCCAAAAGGTGACCAAGGCGAAAGAGGCGCAACACCCACTATTTACGTTACTTGCGAAAGTTTGCCGGAAAACTCACTCCCCACCGTTCACACCAACGGACAGGAAAATCCCACCTTTACCTTTGGTATTCCACAAGGCGCAACGGGCGAAAAGGGCGAAAAAGGGGATAGAGGGGACAACGGTAAAGACGGCGTAACACCTTTTATCAAAGTAAACGCAGTTGGCTTGGAAACAGGCGCTTCTCCCACCGTAGTTAGTGACGGCGAAACAAACCCCACTTTTACCTTTGGCATACCCAAAGGGGATAAAGGCGACGTTGGTGAAAAAGGCGACGTCGGTGCAAGTTGGAGATTTTTGGGCGAGTGGCAAAGTGGCTCGGCCTACGTAAAAAATAACCAACATATTGACTGCGTAACCTACGAAGGCAGTACATATTGCTGTGTTTCGTCGGTAACTTCTTCCACAACGCCCGACACCGACACAACTCACTGGTCTTTGATGGTTGCTCCCGGCACAGCAGAAATTGACATTGCTCAAACTGTTGGCGACAGCCCAGACCTTGTCTTGTCGCAAAAAGCCGTCGCAGACAACTACAACCCTTTGTTGAAAAGCTCTCGCAAATCAACGCTTGCCACAAGATTTTACGGCACCAGTACGGTGGTAACCTATCCAATGGGTGATGGCGAAGAAATCGGGGACGGTGTTGCATACATCAAAAAACTTTTTGGTGACACTCGTGTATTGTTGTCTTCACTTGTGGTAAATAAAGTGGGGAGCATAAAAGTTAAAGGTAGAAATTTGTTTGACTATCGCCTTTTGCCCATCAACACAAGTAAAACGATAACAGGTGGCACAGGCGTAAAGTTTGCAACAAAAGATTGCATCATTTTGGAAGGCTTCCAAAGTAGTGGCAGTAGTTACTGGTATAGAGAAATTCCCATTGGAATGACTGCTGGGGAGTTGTTTCCTTTTATGCAAGTGGGAAAAACCTATACTTTGACCTTTGATACCACAAAAAATACGAAAAATTACGTTGCTATTGGAGATTACAAGAAAGCAGAAGATAGGTGGTATTCAGGCACTTCACTCACCATTACTCAAGAATTATTGGACAAGCCATTTTACTTTTTTACAAATGATGAAAACTATCTTGCCACGATAAACAATTTCCAAATTACTCTTGGTACGAAAATCTATCCTTATGCTGACTTCTACGAAGAAGTTTTGTCTTTGCCCAAAGTATATAGCCTTCACGGTAGAGCAAGTTGTCAAGACGTTTTGGACTTTGAAAATCACAAATTTTACGACAAAGTTTATTACTCGGGAAAACCAGTTGAAGGTGCTATTGAGTTGGAAAAATCAGGTTCAACAGCTTTTTTCTATGCCTACGATGAACCCATTGTTGAAGATTTCTTTCCCGAGAAAAATTGGTTTTGGGGTCAAGCAGGTGGCACGATTACTTTCTGCTCCGACTTGGAAGGAAAAACTCTTTCCACACGAGCGCCCGGCATTTTGATTGAATACGCAACGGATATCGGTGGAGTAGCACGTCGCAACAGTTTTGATTTGAAAGAAATGGAAAAAACCGTTAAGTCGCTTTCCGAAGTCAACCAAACGTTGCAAAATACGATTGATACCCTTAGAGAAAAAATTGCCGTATTGGAAGAAAAGACAAGGGTGGAGGTAACCCATACCATAGACGTAACAGGCACAACAGGTACAATTGCCACCACTGACGTTGATGGCAATACAAAATATTACGTAAACGGCAGTGTTGAAGTGGGTACAAACTGTGTTCGTGTTTCCATTTCCGGATTCCATACTGTCAACTTGGACCAAGAAAACGGCGTGGCAAACTACACGTTGTATTCTCCCTCTCCAAACACACTCGTTGGTTCAACAATCACTTACGTTTGTATGGAATAATACTTTCTAAAAAACTCACCGTTTTCGGTTTGTTTTACGTTTCCTTTGTTTTGCAAAATTTTTTCTTGGCAAAGGACAACATATAAAAAACGCCCACCCTACCCTTTTTCGGGGTACGGTGGGCGTTTTTGCAAAATAAATACTTTTCAAGATAAACTTTGCACTTATACAAATCTTATTTGGATTGGTTTTCAATAAATTTAATGGGATCAACACTTTCTCCGTTTTGTTCAATTTCCAAGTGCAAGTGCGCTCCTTGTGAAAATTCATAAGATGCACTTGTGGATGCTTGACCAATTTTCTCCCCTTTGACAACCTTTTGACCTTTTACAACTTGGGGTTCGGCAAGAGAAGCATACGTTGCCACAACACCGTCACCGTGATCAACGACGACGTACCAGCCCAATTCGTAACTGTTGCCTATTTCAACGATTTCTCCACTTTTCATCGCCGAGACGGTTGCTCCTTCTTCGGCCATTAAATCAACGCCTTTGTGGTTGCGCCAAGTGTTGAGCGTGGAATTGTAAACAAAAATAACTTCTTGTCCGTCACAGTGTTCCATACCCACCGAAACAAACTCCAAAGGATAGGAAAAGGTTTCTACAATGGGTTGAGGCTCGGGTTTTGTGGTTGGCTCGTTGTTTTGATTGCCGTTGTTTACGTTTGTGTTGTCGTCAGGGTCGGGAATTCCACCGTTTGGATTGTCAACGGGAACGTCGGGTGTGACCAAATAGCTGACAAGCACCAAACTTAATATTGCAAATACGCAAAAGATGATAACCAATAAAGTTGCGTTGTTTTTAATAAATCTTGAAAGTTTCGTTTGATTTTTGTAATTATTCATATTTTTCCTCCACTGATTTTGATTATTTCCAATCTAAAATTTATTAAACCTAATATTTTAGTAACTGCCCACAATAAGAGGAAACCCCACTTTTGTGCCGTCGGCACTTATTTGCAAATTGACAACTTTGCCACAAACTTCCACCTTCTTTTGAAGTTTGTACGAATAACAATAGTACCCGTATTGGTCACAATACACCACTTTTGCCGAAAAAAGTTTGCAAATATCTTCAACCGTTTTTCCTTCCAAAAAATAGGTTGTTCCTACCAAATGTTCTTGGGGTGGGGTGGTTGTGCAAGTTAAAACTCCTTGTTGCAAAAACCAATATTCTTTGGGACAGTCAATTTCTTTTGGCGAGCGTTTGTATGAAAAACAAAATATAAACAAAAATGCACAAAAAACGAGAAGTACTTTTGACAACAGTCTTTTTACCTTTCTTATACCGATTTTAAACATAAAAACACTCCTCATTTTTGGGAGTGCTAAATCAATTTTGTACAAATAAAAAACACTCCCGATATATTCGGGAGTGTTGACTGATTTTTTGAATTTTATTCAAACAATTTGGAAACGGGTTTGTCCGTGTAAATTCTATCAATAACTTCTGCAAAAGAATCGGCAATGGAGACGACTTCCAATTTATCAAAGTATTTTTCTTTGGGAATTTCAATCGTGTCAAGTGCAACGACCTTGGTGATTGCGCTGTTTTGCAATCTTTCAATTGCAGGGCCGGAGAATACTGCGTGAGAACAGCAAACAATGACTTCTTTTGCACCGTTGTCAATGAGTGCTTGCGCGCCTTGTGTGATTGTTCCACCTGTGTCAATCATATCGTCCATCATCAAACACACTTTGCCTTCTACGTTGCCGATGATGTTCATAACTTCCATTACGTTTGCTTTGGGACGGCGTTTGTCAATGATGCTCAAAGGTGCGTTGATTTTTGTTGCCAAACTTCTTGAACGTGCAACAGAGCCAATGTCGGGGGATACGACCATCGTGTCTTCGCCAAGAAGGTTGTGTTTTTGGAAATATTCTACAAAGGTGGGCATACCTTTGAGATTGTCAACGGGAATATCAAAGAAGCCTTGAAGTTGGCCACAGTGCAAGTCCATCGTTACAACACGGTCAACACCTGCTTTTTGCAAAATGTCAGCAACGAGTTTTGCAGAGATGGGGTCTCTTGCGCGTGCTTTTCTGTCTTGACGTGCATAACCAAAATAAGGGATGATTGCGTTGATTGTGCGTGCAGATGCTCTTCTCATTGCATCTGTGATAATCAACAATTCCATAAGGTTGTCGTTGACGGGTGCAGACGTAGATTGAATAATGAAGCACTCGCAACCACGAACTGTTTCGGCAATGTTGACGTTGATTTCTCCGTCGGAAAACTTGCCTACTTCCATGTTGCCCAAGGGCAAACCAAGTTTGTCACAAATTTTTTGTGCTAATTCTTTTGATGCGTTACCTGCGAAAATTTTAATCGCTCCGTGACCAGCCATTGTGGTAATTCCTCCGTTGTTCATTTGTTTTTTTGTGATAAGTAAATAATAGATTAGATTGCCCTTTATGTCAACAAAAACTTTTGATTGATAAAGAGACAATCTTTCTTTTGATTAACTTACGACGACCTTTACGTCGCAAGAAACGTCGGCGTAAACTTTGATTTTGACGACGTATTGTCCACTTTCTTTGATGGCGTCTTTCAAAACCACTTGGCGTTTATCAATGGAAAAGCCCAAAGCGACCAATTTTTCGGCAATTTCTTTGGTAGTGATGCTTCCAAATGCCTTTCCGTGTGCGCCACGTTGCAAAGAAAGTTCCACCGTTTTTCCGCTTAGTTGACTTGCCAAGACTTTTGCTTGTGCCAATTCTTCATCCTTTCTTCTTTGGGCGGCTGCATTGGAAATGTTTACGCTGTTGACTACGTCCGTCGTGGCTCGTTTTGCCAAACCTTTTTTTATGAGAAAGTTGTTTGCGTATCCGTCGGAAACTTCTACCAACTGTCCTTTTTTACCTGAACCCTTTACGTCTTGCAAAAGTAAAACTTTCATTTTTTCCTTTCTCCTTTTGTTATATTTTATTGTAAATGAAATGGTTTGTCAATAACAAAAAAAAATAAAAAGCCACAAGAAATTTCTTGTGGCTTTTGGTTAAACAAAAATTTTGTAAAATTCTTATTTGAGTTCTGCGTCTGCGCCAGCGTCTTTGAGTTTTTTGACCATTTCTTCTGCTGCGTCTTTGGGCAATGCTTCTTTGATTGTTGCAGGTGCACCTTCGACCATGTTCTTTGCTTCAACAAGGCCCAAACCTGTGATTTCACGGAGTGCTTTGATAACTGCGATTTTCTTGGTTGCTTCGAAGCCTTTCAAGACAACGTCAAATTCTGTCTTTTCTTCGACGGGTGCTGCTGCTGCAACTGCGCCACCTGCTACTGCTACGGGTGCTGCTGCGGAAACGCCAAATTCTTCTTCAATTGCGTGAACGAGTTCGTTAAGTTCCAAAACGGAAAGTTTTTTGATTTCTTCAATAAAGTTTTTGATATCCATTTTTATAATCTCCTAAATAAATTTTGTAGTGCCTTAAAAGGCTTTGTGTGTTGCCAATTAGTTGTTGGCTTCTGTTTGTTTTTCGGCGATTGCGTTGAGTGCTACTGCCAAACCGCGTACAGGTGCGGACAAGACGGAAACGAGCATAGAAAGCAATGCTTGTTTGCCAGGGATTTGTGCCATCTTTTCGACGAGGGTTGCATCTGCGAAGTTCTTTTCGAACATACCGCATTTAATTTGCAAGTTTTTGTACTTTTTGGTTCCTTCAAAGACCAATTTTGCTGCTGTGATTGCTTCTTCTTTGGAGAATGCAACTGCTGTAGGACCATTGAGTGATTCGTCAAATTGGTGATAATCCAATTCGTTGAGTGCAATTCTTACCAACGTGTTTTTCAAAACTTTGTAATCTACGTTGTTTTCGCGGAATTGTTTTCTCAATTCGGTGTCTTGTGCAACTGTCAAGCCTTTGTAATCAACTACTACAAAACCGTCACTGTTTTGGATTAATTCCTTAATTTCTTTGACGATTTCTCTGTTTTGTTGTTGTTGAGGACTCAAATGTTGAAGATCTGCCATGGTTTTCCTCCTTTTTAATATTTTTTATATTAAAAAACCCTTGCACGAACGGAGTTGTACAAGGGAAAAAGGACAATATTTCTTTTACTCTTGTCTCCTCGGCGAGATTTACACAAACGTCGTTTGCAACTTGCTGTCTTAAGTGACAGGGTTTTTTGAATATTTTATTTTTTGTTATTTTACAAGGGGTTTGTATGCAACTTTTACACCGCGACCCATTGTTGTTGCAACGGTTACGGATTTGAGGTACGTACCTTTTGCTGCTGCGGGTTTTGCTTTGATGATTGCATCCATCAACGTGCGTGCGTTTTCGACAAGCTTGTCTTTGCCGAAAGAGTGTTTACCAAAGATTACGTGGCAAATTCTTGTTTTGTCAACACGGTATTCTACTTTACCTGCTTTTACGTCGTTGACTGCTTTTGCAACGTCCATGGTGACTGTGCCGGATTTAGGGTTGGGCATCAAGCCTTTGGGACCCAAAACTTTACCCATACGACCGACCAAACCCATCATGTCGGGTGTTGTGATCATAATGTCAAAGTCAAACCAGTTTTCTTTTTGGATTTTTTCAATGTATTCTTCTGCACCGACGTAATCTGCGCCTGCTGCTTTTGCTTCGTCTGCTTTTACGCCTTTTGCGATGACCAATACTCTGACAGTTTTACCTGTACCGTTGGGCAATACTACTACGCCACGAACTTGTTGGTCTGCGTGTCTGGGGTCAACGCCCAATTTTACGTGCAATTCAAGTGTTTCATCGAATTTTGCTGTTGCTGTGTCTAATGCGATTTGGACTGCTTCTTCAATTTCGTATTGTTTGGTTTTGTCAAACTTTTTGAGAGAGTCCACAAATTTCTTACCTTTCATTGTTAATTCCTCCCTCTTAGTCCACGACTTCTACGCCCATGCTTCTTGCTGTACCAGCAATCATAGAGCAAGCCGTTTCCATAGATGCTGCGTTCAAGTCAGGCATCTTGATTTTTGCGATTTCTTCAATTTGTGCTTTTGTGATTTTTGCGACCTTTTGTTTGTTGGGAACAGCAGATGCGCTTGCCAAACCGCATGCTTTCTTAATGAGAACGGGTGCGGGGGGTGTTTTAAGCACGAATGTGAAAGAACGATCTTGGTAGACTGTAACAATTACAGGGATGATGAGATCGCCTTGGGGTGCCGTACGTGCATTGAAATCCTTGCAGAAGCCAGGAATATTGATGCCGTGAGGGCCAAGTGCGCTACCTACAGGGGGAGCGGGTGTTGCTTTACCTGCGGGCAATTGCAATTTTACAACTGCAGTTACTTTTTTTGCCATAGTTTTTTTCCTCCTTATTGGTGATAACGAGCCGAAACTTTGTTTCAACTCTCCCACTGACTATGTGAGTTTATCTTCAGTCAGCAGATTGCTGACCTGTTGTCAATTTTTCAATTTGGTCAAAATCCATATCCACGGGGGTGGTTCTGCCAAACATGTTCAAAGAGACGTTAACCTTTTGACGGGCTTCGTCTATTGTTTGAATTGTGCCGACAAGACCTTCAAAGGGACCAGAAACAACGGTGACGTTGTCACCAATTTGCATATCAAAGTCAACTTTGAATTCTTCAAGGCGCATACGACGGACTTCTTCGTCCTTCATTTCCAATGCTTTTCCGTTGGGACCGACAAAACCTGTTACACCACGAGTGTTTGTGATGAGATACCACATTTCGTTGGAATAAATCAACTTGACGTAAACGTAGCAAGGCGTAACGTTTCTTTCTACGACCTTGCGTTTGCCGTTGCGTTCTTCAACACAAAGTTCGGTAGGAATTTTGATAGCAAAAAATTTGTCTTGAAGATGATTGATTTCAATCTTTTGTTCAAGACTCTTTTTTACTAAACTTTCGTAACCGGAAAAGGTATGAATAATGTACCACTTTGCTTGATTTTCGTTTGCCATACGTCTCAACACCTTACATGATGTTGCCAAGCAACACCATAATCCAAGAGAACAATTGATCTGCGCCCAACATGAGCAACGTGAAGAACAACGTTACCACAAGTACGATACCGAGGTTTTTGGCTACGGTAGGAAACGTGGGCCACGTTACTTTTCTCAATTCGCTCCATGCCTTTGCAAGGAATTTGCCAAAACGAACGAAAATGTTAGGTCTTTTAGCCTTTTGTTGTTGTGCCATTTTTTTCTCCTTTTGTCAAAATACCTTATTTGGATTCCTTGTGTGCGGTATGTTTTTTGCAGAAAGGACAGTACTTGTGCATTTCAAGTCTATCTGTTGTTGTTTTGCTGTTTTTGAATGTGTCGTAATTGCGTTGTTTGCATTCTGTACATGCCAACGTAATTCTGACTCTGTTGCCTTTTTTAGCAGCCATAATTCGTATCTCCTAAATTTTTTTCACGCAAAAAATTGCACCCCATACTTAGAGTGCTACACAACTTTACCACAGCAAGCAACTATTGTCAAGCAATAAAATTACTTTTCGCAATAAAACATTTTTGTCTTGAAAACAAGCCTGTACGTGTTGACGTTGTGTTTTTTGTCTTAAAATTAATTATATTTTTTTTCAAAAACCTATTGAAATTAGATTTTGTTTTTGCTATAATCTTGGTACTGAAAAGACCCTTTCGGGTACATTTTTGGCGAGAGAGCAAATTTTTAACCCCATTTTTTGAACAAAGAACTGCGTTCGCGTGGTTCTTTTTCATTTTTGACAATTGGGCTTTGCCTTCCTTATATATATAAGGATAACAATTTGCGACGTTTTTGTCAATTTTTTTGCCACGAGCATACTTTCTTTTTGTATAAACAAACACCCCAAACCACTTGGTTTGGGGTGTTTGTTTTTTGCCGACGCTATTTTTTGGAGAGAGTTGATGAGTTTGTCGGCAAAGGTTGTATTTATTATTTACAAAATTGGCATTTATAAACGGATTGTTTGTTAAATGCCGAAGGTTACGCCAAAGAGTTGACTTCTTCCAGCCACGCAGTTCCCGTTGCGTCGGAAGGAACGTTCCAACCACCTCTGGAAGAAAGGGTTACCGTGCCAATTTTTGCACAGTCGGGACTGCACGAACGTTTGAATTGTTGAGAGAAAAATCTCCAAACAAAAACTTTGAGCCACTTTTTGATTTCTTCGTTGCTATATACCTTTTCAAAGGCAATTTTGGCAATTCTATACAACTTTTTGGGAGAATAGCCGTAACGAATAAAATAGAACAAAAAGAAATCTTGCAATTGGTAAGGACCAATTTTGTCTTCACTTTTTTGCGTGATGGTGTTTTTGTCTTTGATAGGCAAAAGTTCGGGAGAAATGGGAGTGTCCAAAATGTCTTGCAACGTTTTTTGAACGCCTTTGCCCAAACGTTTGGCTTCGTACTGAATAAGATACTTGATGAGTGTTTTGGGAACGCTTCCGTTGACGTTGTACATTGCCATTTGGTCGCCGTTGAAAGTGGACCAACCCAATGCGATTTCCGACAAATCGCCTGTGCCGACCACAAGCCCACCACGCATGTTTGCAACGTCCATCAAAACTTGAGTGCGCTCGCGTGCTTGGGCGTTTTCGTAAGTAACGTCATATACTCCCTTTTTGTGCTTGATGTCCGCCAAATGTCGGCTGACACTCGTTTTTATGGATATTTTCACAAATTCTGCACCCAAAAGTTTGGTGAGTGCTTTGGAATTTTCCTTGGTGCGCTCGGTTGTGCCAAAACAAGGCATGGTGATTCCCACCACCGAAAAGTCTTTTTGTTGAACGCTAGGCAAAAGTTTTTTTGCACGCATTGCCACAAGCAACGCCAAAGAACTGTCCAAGCCACCACTTATGCCCAACACGGCGCATTTTGCGTTGACGTGAGCCAATCGTTTTGCCAAAGCGTGGGCTTGCATGGTCAAAATAAGTTCGCAACGACTTGCCATTTCCTTTTCGCTTGGAATAAAGGGGTTGGGCAAAATTGTACGTTCTAACTTTGCTTGGCTTTCTTCAAGGTCAAACAATATCGTTTGGTAGTGAAGGGGTACTTCGCCGTTGGAATTGCTTTGACGTCTGGTATATGCCAAATATTCCACGTCAATGTCGGCAGTCGTGATATCTTGGCTGAACAACTTGCTTTGTGCAAGAAGTTTGCTGTCTTCAACGATTAAGCAATGTCCGGAAAAGACAAGGTCTGCCGTGCTTTCGCCCACCGAAGACGAACAATAAACGTAAGCGCAATGAGTTTTGCCCGAGTGAACTTCCAACAATTTTTGACGGAATTCCGCCTTGCCCACCACTTCGTTGCTGGCAGACAAGTTTACAACCAACGTTGCTCCCGCGTTTGCGTGTTGGACGGAAGGGGGCAAAGAGATCCATACGTCTTCGCAAATTTCACAAGCAACAATCAAATTGGGTTGTTGACGGCATTTGAACAACAAATCCGTGCCGAAAGGGACGTTTTGTCCCAACAATTCTATTTCAACCGTTTGGGAAAGAACTTGTGCAAAAACACGCTTTTCGCCAAACTCGTTGTAGTTTGGACGGTTTGATTTGGGAATTACACCCAAAATTTTGCCGTCGTAAAGAGCAACTGCCACGTTGTAGGTTTTGGAAAAGACTTCAAAAGGCATACCCACAAACACCAACGCTTTTTTGCCTTTGGTGTGTTGCAAAATTGTTTCCAAACCGGAAATTGCCTTGTTGAGCAACGTGTCTTGGAAAAACAAGTCACCTGCGCTGTACGCCGTAATGCACAATTCGGGGAAAACCACCACTTTTGCACCACGCTCAAAGGCTTCGTCCAGCTGTTGGCAAATTTGTTGACAATTGTAAGTAACGTCTGCCACCCTGCATTCGGGGGCAATTGATGCCACTTTGATAAATCCGTCTCTCATCGTAACTCCATTTTATGCAAAGTTGCCCTTTTTGGTTAAGGCAACTTTGCTTGTTTTGTAAATTTTGATTAAAAAAAACATTATTAC
>JAGBWW010000067.1 GCA_017629595.1 Clostridia bacterium
AGGGTATATTTCAACGGTGCTGTTCGTAGTCTTTCCAAAACTCGCATACATGGTGTCGCTTGTTACAAACCTAGCAAAAAGCCCCTTACGGCATTGTTGTTTGTTGGAATTACTGGCGAAATCAACTTGGAAGAGTTAAAAACAATTGCAAGAAGTGGCTTTTACGTTTTCCAAATTGATTATTTGGGACAAAACTCACAAGGTTTGAGAACGATTTATCCCGAGTGTTTAAGTTATTGCAAAAAGCAACTCAAAAACTTTGGTGGCGATTCGGTATTGAATACTGCTTGGTATCAATACGTAATCAACACGCAACACGCCGTTTCCTACCTTAAAGAGCGACAAGAAGTGTCGTCAATCACCGTTGTTGCGATAAAAGACGGCGCCGACGTTGCCTTGCCCATTATGGCAATGGACGAAGACGTATCTCAAGGAATAGTCGTTTTGGGCGACTTAAACCGTGAATTTTACTTTGACGAAGAAGACGACAAGCCTCAACAAGTCTTGTACGAAATTGATGCAGACGTACTTGCCGAAACCATTGAAGAAGACGTTCACGAACAAGCGTGGGAAATGGGTATGGCGCCCCAAAGTTATTTGCCTCTTATCAAAATCCCCGTACTAAACGTCGCTGCAACCTACGACAACGGACAAACTTTATACGACAAATATAAAAGTTTTGAACGTTTTGAAAAAGGTTGTTTCAGCATTATTCCCCAAAGTTATAAGTGTATTCCCAACAAAGTATGGAAAGGAATTGTCGCTTGGCTCAAAAAGCCTTTCCAAGGCAACGTCAATATTGAAAAAACGTTTTTAGACGGCAACTTAGCTTTCCGTGTAACAACCGACAGAGCCAAAGCAAAAGTACAAGTTTGGTACTGTCGCACAAAAGAAGACAAATACGACAAATATTGGGCTCCAGCACAAATGGTGGAAAAGGACGGCGAACTTTTTGGCGTTTGCAAATTGTACAATCAAGAAAGCCTTGTACAAGCATTTGCCGTCACCAACGAGCCGTTGCCCATTTCCAGTCCGGTGGTGCAAGAATACGTTTCCGAAAGCAACGTTTTGCCCAAACAAAACGTATTGTACAACGGAACGGAAAACATTTTCGTACCCATACATCATCATTGGCACGGTGAAATGCCCCTTTTGGAAAAGAAAAAAGGACCTTTCAAAATTGAAGGTATGTACGGCACTCATTTTGCAACCTTTGCTTTTGTGGACGACAAAACGGGCTTGGACGAAGTTTCCACCTTCTCTTTTGACTTGTTCAGCGAAGTCGTACAAGACGTAAAGTTGACCATTGTGGGCAACGATGGCGTTCAATATACATATTTCGCCCCCGTTGCATCGGGCAATTTGTGGCAACATCAAGTTGTCCACGTAGAAGATTTCAAATCTTCAACGGGCGAAAATTTTGAAGCACAACCTTTCAGCTTATTTGCAGTGGACGCTCCTTTGGGCGTAATCATCACAAACTTTTTGGTATTGTAAACAATGGAACAAACAAAGAAAAATAAAACGATAAAAATTTTAGACAAAGTCATCACAGTTGCGATAATCGTTTTGGTGTTGATTTTGCTCGTGCGCATCTTTGTGGCAACCCCCGTCACCGTAAAAATGACGTCAATGTATCCAACGTTGGAAGAAGGCGAAGCAATTTGGATCAACAAACTTGCCAAAGCCGAGCGTGGTGAAATCGTCGTCTATTACAATCAAGACGTACCTATGAAAAACCTTTATATGTTTTTTACGGGCTTGTCTTTTGACGACAGCAAAGGAGACGTCTATTTGCTCGTAAAAAGAGTGGTGGCAGTTGCCGGCGACAAGGTTTGGATAACGTCCTCTTATTCGGGTTATACCCTTCACGTAAAGGATGCCGACGGAAACGAAATTGACGTTGTAACAGGTTACACCAAAGACGGGCAACCCGTTGACTACATTGAAGAAAAGTTTGAATCTCACCTTTGTCAATACCTTTTGGGTAATGGACACATCTCAGAAAATCGCGCGTTAGAAATAGAAGAAGGTTTCATTTTTGCAGTAGGCGACAACAGAACGAACTCTGCCGACAGTCGCAACACGGGACCAATTCCGTTGAAACAAGTTGTTGGCATTGCCGTTGGAATAAACTAAAAATAGAAAAAAGACCTTTCAAAAGAAAGGTCTTTTTTTTGTGTGATATACGTCAACACAAGGGTTTGTGTGCACCAACACGGTGGTTTGTGCGCACAAAGTTGCTAGTTCAAGTTTGTTTTAATTTCTTGTGCGTGTAAACTGAGTTCCAAAAGTTTGCCATACCGTTTAACTTTGGCTAAGGTGTTTGCCGTTATTTTCGTATCTCTTTTCACAATAAGTTCGTTATTAAAAAAGATATCTTTATCACAAAGCCGACCAATCAAAAAATCCCCACCTACAGTGTGCTTTTCAATTTGTATCGTTTGCTCTTTTGCTGGCGTTCTCTTTTTTGCTTCTTTCAAAACGACCACGTCAAGCACTTTGGCAATTTTTTGTGGCGAAAATGTTTTTGCAAGACTCGTGGTATAGGATTTAACTTTTCCTTTTTTGGAAAAGTTCACGTCAACAATTTCTCCCAACAATTTACCCTTGTCGGCATATACCGTTTTGCCCAACACAAAAAGAGCGTCACAACTTTTCGTTTGGCTATCACACAAAATCTCTTGGCCAAATTTCGTTTTGTCAAAGGGGACGACGGCCCCTTCCGTTGCCAAAAAAAGCACTCTTTCTCCCTTTTGAGAAACACCTACGTTGCAACAGGCTCCCACCTTTTGTGCCGTTGACAGGTCAATAATTTCTTTGTTCAAAATATCACTTGCTTTCAAAATAGACGTCCGTTTGCTATATTGTATAATTTTTTTTCAAAAGGTATGTACAAACGGCAAACTTTTGTGATATAATGTACTCGTAAAAATTTGAAATAAAGGAGAATTTACATATGGGTTGGTTCAAATCACAAATGTGGAAAGTTTTGGAATGGACGGACAACACCTCCAACACAATCGTTTACAAGTTTCCTATGGACGGAAAAGAAATTATGCGTGGTTCAAAACTCACCGTAAGAGAATCCCAAGTCGCAATCTTCGTTGACAGAGGTCGTATTGCAGACGTATTTCAACCCGGCGATTACAAATTGGATGCAGTAAACTTGCCCATTTTATCCGGTCTCAACGCATTGTTGTACCAAGATAAAAAAGCACCTTTCAAATCGGATTTGTATTTTGTAAACACAAAACAATTTCCCAATCAAAAATGGGGCACGAAAAATCCCATCACAATGCGTGACAACGAATTTGGTATGATTCGTATCAAAGCATTTGGCACCTATTCTTTCCGTGTAACAGATCCGTCGGTCTTTTTGAAAGAATTGTTCGGCACAAACAGCACCTTTACGGTGGATTCCATTTCCGATTACCTCAAAAGTCTTGTTTTATCTCAAATTGCCGACACAATTGCCGAAAGCAACATTTCCGCGTTGGATATGGCAAGCAACTACCAAGAATTTGGCAACCTTGTAGAAAATTACTCGCGCGTAAAGTTTGCAAAAATGGGCTTGAACATCGTTGCTTTCAACGTTGAAAACATCAACTTCCCCGAAGCAGTGGAAAAAGCCATTGACGAAAGAACGTCTTTGGGCATTTTGGGTGGAAGCATGGGCGCATATACGCAAAAGAAAACTGCAGACGCAATAGGCGATGCCGCCAAAAATACAGGCACAGCAGGTGCATTTTTTGGTATGGGTGTGGCGCAAAACCTTGGCGCAACCATGTTTGGCGCAACGCAAAGCGCAACCTCGCAAACGGAAGAGCCCAAACAAAAACAAAAATATTGTGCCGAATGTGGTGCACAAATTGGCGCAACGGCAAAATTCTGTCCTGAATGTGGCACAAAGCAATCCCAAGACGGCAAATGCCCTTCTTGTGGTGCAGAAGTCAAAAAGGGCGCAAAATTCTGCCCTGAATGTGGTCAAAAGATTTAACAAAACAAATGAAAGACGTAAACGCGCAAATAAATCAATACAAGTGTCCATACTGTGGCGCAAATATGGTGTTTGATGCCCAAAGTGGCAACTTATTTTGCCCTCATTGCGAGTCGCAAATAGAACTTGAAAGGGACAAAAACGTAAAGGAAAGAGATTTTTCCGATTTTACAAAAACGGAAAATGCTTGGGATAAAGAAAAAGTTCATTCCTACAAATGTATCAACTGCGGTTCGCAAACGGTTATGGACAAAAGTGCCATTGCTGCGACGTGTCCTTTCTGTGGCTCGGCAGTGGTGGTGGATTCTTCTGCGCTCGTATCGGTAAGGCCGGACACGGTCATCCCTTTTGAAGTGGACAACGATACGGCTGTCGCTTCCTTGTTGAAATGGCGCAAAAAACGATTGCTTGCTCCAAACAGTTTCCAAAAAATGGTAAAGGTTGACGAAATCAAGGGCGTTTATCACCCTATGTGGACGTTTGACGGTTACACAACCACCCATTACAGAGGACGTTTGGGAAAAACACGTACAAGAACGGTCACTCACAACGGAAAGACGCACACCCAAACTTATATAGATTGGTTCAACGTTTCGGGAACACGCAAAAACGTTTTTGACGACGTGCTCATTTCGGCATCTCAAACGATAAATCAAAAAAGTTTGGACAAGTTACAACCCTTTGAACAATCCAAATATTGTGTATATTCCGACCAATATTTGGCAGGATATATAGCAAGCAACTACACGGTTGCGCCCGAAACGGCCTTTGAATTGGCAAAAGACAAAATGAAGGCAGTAATCCAAAACGAGATTATGCGACATCACAACGCAGACAAAGTGGACTATCTCCACTTGGATATGCACTTTGACGGAAAATCTTTCAAATACTTAATGTTGCCCATATACGTTACTGCAACAAAGTTTAAACAAAAGGTTTACAATCAATTCGTTTCAGGAGTCGTATCTCAAAAGGGAAAGAAAAGCCAAATTAAAGTTGTAGGCAAATCCCCCTTGTCCCCTATCAAAGTCACACTTTTATCAATTGGCATTGCTATTGGTGTGGGTATTTTGGGTTGGCTTATGTACATGGCGGGCTTTTTCGCATAACAAAAAAAATAAAATAATCAGGCTTACAGCCAAAAGGAGAAAAATATGATCACAAAAGACACAAAAGTCGTAGAAGCATTGCAAATTGACAGAAGAACGGCATTGGTATTCCAAAGTTATGGTATGGGTTGCATTCACTGCTTGGCAGCAAACGTGGAAAGCATTGAAGAAGCATGTGCAGCACACGGAATCAACCTTGACGAAATGTTGCAAAAATTGAACGACGCTTGCGCAAAATAATTGAAGCAAGTAAAGCAAAACTAAAAAAGAAAAAGGCGAACAACCAAAAAGTTGTTCGCCTTTAATTTTGCAATAAAAGATTTACGCTGTTGTTTGAGGCCGTAAAACGACTTGTGCGTCTAGTTGTTGGGGATAAGGTGTATTTTCTTGTGGGACAGCAAACTCTCCAATAAGACGGCGAAAGCGCCTCCAATCAACGCTGCCCATTGTTGAGTAATACCCCATGCCGTTGCAAGGTTTTTCAATGCAGGTTGTGGCAAAACACCGCTTTCAACAAACAAAGGCAAAACGAGTTTTACGCAAACGAAGTACATAAACACAAATTTCAAAGTTGCGCCAAGGACAACGCCCACGCCTTTAAAAAGGTAACCTTGCCAGGGAGCGTCTTGTTTAAACAAAAAAGAAAGGCAATATACTGCAATGATTATTGCGTTGGAAAGGGCAATAAAAGGTACGAGCACTACGTTGGGATTGATGCCCAAGGCAAGGGCGATAAAAGGCGTAATGATACCGACCGTGCCTGCTCCAACCAAGCCAACCAACGATGCTGAAAAAATCAAAAACATATTGACGACCGAGCCGGTTAAAAGTTGAATACCAGCCAAAGAACAAAGCCATTGACAAGCCACCGTCAAGGCAACAAGACAAGCGGTACAAGTTAAAAAGTAGGTTTTGTTGCCACGCGCTTTACCAAACAAAAACACGTTATTCACAATTGTGCCCTCCTCATTGTGCAAGGAATTTCTCCTTGCATTTTGTAAATATAGTATAAGCCAACGTCATGCAAAAGTCAAGGGAAACGGCTTTAGGTAAGAGGGTTTCAAAAATGAACAAGGAGTGGAAACGCATTGAAAAACAAAGTACCTTTTCTAAAAAAATAACAAGGCGACAAAAGAAAAAGACAAGGCGAAAAACGACCAGATACTAGGGACGATTTCAAGTAAAAAAGAAACTCAAAATAAAGGCTGGCAAAGGCAAAGACAAACAAGAAGAATAAGGGAAAACAAAGGCCTCACTCAAAACAAAAAACGGCAAATTTTACTAGAAAAAAAACGTCGTTTTTGCCTTATAAAATCACGAAAAATTCCAACGATTTTTTGAAGGAAAAATGCAAGAGAAAACGTCACGAAAACAAGGCTTTTTTTGACCAAAAGTTATCAAAAACACTCCGTTATTTAAATTTGTTTATATGATTGTTAGGTAGTAACATTTGCACTTTTTCCGAATATTTTCGGCGAAAAAATCAAGCGGAAATTATTGCAAAAATGGCTACCATTTTCACTATAATTTTCGGCGTTTCGCTTAGAACAAATGTTCCAAAAAATCGGAAAATACGCCGTCATTTTCAAAAAAACTTAAATAAAATCAAACATTTTTTTAATTCGCAAATTTTTTTTCTGACAAAATATTCCCTTTTGTTTTTTGTTGGTTGTATAATATTATCGCGATAGTGCCTACCCTTGTTGTTAGGGTAAAAAACGTGAACTTTTTTACCTTTTTTGACGGCAGTAAAAAAAATAAGATTTTTGCAAATTTTTAATTTTTTTTCGGCACAAAATTTAATAGAAAAAATTAGGTGTAAAAACTCGGTATGATCAGCAGAAAATTATATCTCTCAATAACGGCTTTGGCAGTCACAATTATGGCGTGTGTTGTGAGCGTTTTTGCATGGTTCATCAACGCCGGCAACGGCACCTATGGTGGGGTAGAAATCGATGCTGATCCCGTCTTGGAAACGGTGGTTTCTTTGGACGGAACAAGCTGGGGCGAAAGCCTTGTTTTCGGTGCAACAGATTACAACTTTTCGCTACTTTCGGGAACGGGTTCAAAAGCCGGTGACAAGGTCAATTTGGTAAGACCTCAAGTGGACGAAAACAGTGGTGTAGTAAAAGTGAACACACAAGGCCATTGGTTGCTTGAAGAAGACCCTGTTGCCAACCAAGATTACATAGAATTCGATTTGTTTGTAAAAACAAACTTGCAATCGGAATTGGCTTTTTCCGACCAAACTTATATACGCGCGTTGTACGCCGACGCATTTGCTCGTTTGGACAAACGTTCTCGCCTTGGGTATGAAGAAAGCCAGTTTGGCACCTTCTCCATTGACTATTTAAGTTCAGCATCTCGCATGTCCATAAACAAAGTGGAAGGCGACGGCGAAACGCTTTTGTGTCTTTGGGCACCCAACGAAAACGTGCGTTTGCGTTGTGTTGATACGGTTTCTCAACGATTTGTTTTGTACACGGAAGAAAGTCAATTTTTGACGGATGAAACGGAATATCCTTCGGCAAGTCCCTTCGTTTATTTGCAAAGATATTCTTTTTACGACAACTCAATTCAAACGGAAAGAGAAGTTAAGCAAACGGACGAATGGTTTTACACAGACCTTTCTCAGTTTACCTATTCAATTCAACCAAGCGATGCTGTGGACGGACACTTTGAAGTACACTTCGTTGTAAGAATTTGGATAGAAGGTTGCGACCAAGAAGCCCACACGGCATTGGCAACGGGCAACGCACAAATAGATATTAATTTAGCTCTGGCTTCTTATTTAGAGGTATAAAAAATAAATAGACGTGTGCACGCGCAACGCGTGCGCAATAAAAAAGGAAAAGACAAATGGCAAAATCAAACAAAAAATTGAATATCAAATTCGGTGGCACGGCAATGGTGGCACTGACTTTGGCTATCATTTTGCTTTTGTCCGTCACCGTTACCGTCGCATGGTTTATAAACTACCAAATCAACCAATTGGGTGGTTCTACGATAACCGTTTCGGGAAGCAGAGTTTTGCAATTTGCCATTATTGACGAAAACGACGTTGACAATCATGCGTACGTCAGCCAAGCGACGAGAAACTTTGGCGAATACGGTTTGTCGCACGTCACGGGCAACGGTGTTGAATTTTGGATTCCCGCTTTGCAACAAGGCGACGTTGCCACCACTCCCGACCAAAACGGCGAGTGGGAAACGGCTGTTGCAACAGACGGCACTGCCCCCGGGGACTACGTTCATTTATGTATCAAATTCTTTTCGGAAGATCCAATGGACGTTTACTTGGGAAGGGAAAGTTCCGTTCTTCCTGCAACGGAAGCAAACCCCAGCAACTACGGAGATTTTTCTCGCAACAACATTGCTTCGGCAAGTCGCATATCCTTTTTGAATACAACCTTTGACCAGGAAGGCAACAAGACGGAGCAATTCAATTTTGTTTGGATTCCCAACGCACTCGGACAACTTATTGACAACAACGGTCGTTATTCATTTGTGGAAAACGGAGTGGCAGAATCGTCATATTCTTACTATTACGTAAATTCATCGGACGAAAAAATTGCAACAACGTGGTCGCAATCGCAATACGTAACGCAACCGACTGCGCAGGCATCACAATCACCCCAAGACGGAACGGGCTGGGTTACGACTTTGCAACAAGGCGAAAACGGCGAATACAGTGCATACGTATCCATCAACGTTTGGGTGGAAGGTTGTGATAGAGAATGTCGCAGAGCATTGGCAGGTGGACGCTTTGACGTTTATTTGCAATTTATAGGAATTACCATTTAACAAAAATACGAAAGGTAAATATGAGAACAAAGACAAATTCCAAAAACTTAATACTTGCAATCGTCGCCATCGTACAAACAATTCTTATTGTTTCGTTGGTTACTTTTGCTTGGATTGAAGGTGTTGACGAATCTCGCTTGCACGGAAACAACATTGGAATTTCCAGTTCTCCCAAGCTTTTGATGTCGTTAAGCGACAAAGTTGGCACAATTGAAATCAACGACTACCTTGAAGAAGATTTTGCATTGAAAGAAGTTTCCAGCATAGACGGCAAAAACTTATACGTTGCCGACGGTTACGAAAACTACCTTGGACGCACTTTCCGTACTTTGCGAGCAGTAAACAGCGATTACGATAAAAACGTCGCCTACCTTCAATTTGACGTAAGTATGGTGTTTGACGCAACGGATGGAGATTTTGCCAACAAGGTGATGAACGTCTTCTTCAACCCTTACAAATCGTACGTAATTAAATCTCAAAGTGAAGCAGTCAATCACAACCTTATTGGAATTGAAGCCGGTTCAATGCAAGCCTTTGCCGAAAGTCAAGGCTATGCCACTTGGCAAGAATATTATATAGACTTTTTACAAGCAACGGCAACGTTCAAAGGTGTGGATCAATCACTTATCACAACGTCTCACCTTGACGATTATTACGATTATTTGTACGACAATCAAGAAAACGAAAATATTCCCGATTGTCCTCCTTACAAACCTTATTATGCAGAAAGTTACGAAGAAACCGGCTATCTCGTTTCTCGTGATGCTCCCGAAGCAGTTCTCAACCCTATTCGCGTATCTTTGACGTACGACACGACGACCGTCATTATGGGTATGAGAGAAGAAGACAACGCATCAAAAACTTGGCAACAATTGATGTCTGATGCAACGGCAACAAAAGCCGTCAGCGAAATTGTAAAAAATTGGACGGAATTGGAAGAAGACGCTTTGACCAACGACCAAATTTTGCAACAAGCAGTAAAAGCACGAATTGCCGGACAAAGGGTGTATTCTCTTTGTGGAACGTCAAGTTCTTCTTGGGGTTGCAACTCGCAAAACGCATTGTTCAACCTTGCTCCCGACCAACAAAAAATCGTTACTATTCGTATTTGGTTGGAAGGTGGCGACGTAGAAACGACCGATGACATTGCCAACACTCAATTTGATATTCAGCTGTATTTTGACACCGACATTGTCAATGCAACGGCATAATGGGTGACGGCTTATGAAATCAACAAGAAGTTTGGTAAAAATCACGTGGATATTATTTTTGATTTTGCTTTGCACAATCAGTTATACCTTTGCGTGGTTTTCCATTGAATATTACGTAGGCAACTCGTTGCGTTACGACAAAACGATAAGCATCATTTCGGCAAGCAACGTTGTTGTTAAAAACTATTACGTAGAAAACGTTAACGGACAAGAAAGGCAAACACGCATTGAAGAAAACGGCACTTTTGCCTTAGAAAATATGGCACCCGACCAAACGCAAACGTTTAAAACGTCCATTACAAATAACAATGCACAACACTCGGTAACAATCAATCTTTTCATTGATAGTTTCCGTTACACCCCCGCATTAAACAACTATTTGTACGTCAGCAGTTATTCGCAATCAACGACAAACTGGTACAACTACAACACCGATTATTACACGACTACGGCACTCATTGACGGACAACTTGAAGAATTATATCAACAAGTATCCATTTGTGTGGCAAGGGCGGTGGAAATTGGCGCAGGAGAAACGGTTACCGTCACTTGGGCAATAACTCTCAACAAAAACGCAGGGGACGATTGCCAAGGGGCGCACGTGCTTATCAGCAACCTAATCATAGGACTTACTTAGATGATTATTAAAAAACTTGTCAACGCCATTGTATCAATACTTATTGCAGTTTTACTTGTGTTGGCGCTCACGTTGGTAGCAAACCGCTTTGTGTTCAAACAAGACGATTTGTTTGGCTATCAAATATATTACGTTTCCACAGGAAGCATGGAACCCGCCATAAATACGGGCGACTTAATTTTGTCAAAGGCTGTGGAATTTGACCAATTGGAAGAAGGGGACGTAATCACCTTTATTTCGCAACAAGGTGAAACAAAGGGACTGCGCATAACCCACAGAATTATTTCCATAGACGCCGAAACAAAACTTATCACAACAAAAGGCGACGCCAACTCCATAAATGACGTAGAACGAGTAAGTTTTGACAACGTTTTGGGCGAATATCAAATGACACTCACCCTTTTGGGATTTATCTACCGAATTTTCATCACACCTTGGGGCTTGGTATTGTTTATTGCTCCTTTGCTTGTGGCAGTGGTGGTGGAAATTATCAATTTAATAAAAACCCTTGGCAAAGAAGAAGAGCCCGAGGGCGAAGAAAAAGAAAATCTTGAAGAAAAATATCAAAAACAACTTATAGAACAATACGCAAAAGAGAAAGAAAAAGATGAGTAATCAAAAGCAATTCAAATCTTCATATGCAAAGCTTAAAGGTGCAAAAGGTTTAACAACCTACACCTTGCTTTTGCTTGTTTTGGTTTTGATGACGTTTACCGTATTTGCATGGTTTGGCGCAACGATTTCGCCTTTTGACGGAACCGTAACAATGGCAACCATCAAGGCAGACGTCGTGCTTTATGATGACGAAATTGATGCGACAAGTGGCCACTTGCGTGTTTTGGGACAACAATCGTCCTTTACGGCAGATTCAACTGCATCAATGTACAACTATGGCACCTATCCTGTAAACGGAAGCAATACCTTTATGACAAACTACTTGCGAATTACCAACACTTGCGAGCTTGACTTAAAGGCATACGTCAAATATTTGTTTACATATTTGGGTGACGACGACACTTTCTTTGATTACTACTATTTCCTTATCACCGACGTAACGGACCAAGTGGTTGCCTATCAAGATTTGGTACAAGACGTGGACCAATCTGCACAACCGTCGGCAATGCTTTCCTTATATAACGAGGAATATTCTTCCAGTTTTACAAGCGCAGTAGAAAGAGTTGCATCAATTTACGGTGACGACAACGTAAAACAAATGCAAGACCTTAGAAAGAACAGTCAAATTTGCCCCGAAATTATTTCCAAAGGCGACACTCGTTACTTCCGAATTGATTTTTGTTGTTACGATATGCCTTCCACTTCTCAAGAAGGTGTACAATTCTCTTTCAGTTCACTTATCACGTTGAAACAATCGGGCGCACCCGGCAACGAAGATGAAGATGGTTTGGGCGAAGAAACGGAAGTTTCCGACGGCGAAGCATTTTTGCTTGCGGTAGCGGCATCAAACAGTGGCGACACACTTCGTTTAACAAAGGACATTGAAGTCAATTCCAGCGTAACAATTACGTCTAGACTTAATTTGGATCTCAACGGTCACACGTTGACCATTGCAGGTGACCTTGTTTATGAAACTATGTCGGCAGGCAAATGCTGTTTATACGCAGACAAAATTAACTCTGACCACACTTACAGTCAATTGTTGATTGGTGGCAACTTCACAGTCAACATGCCCAACGCCGAATTTGAAATTTGTGGTATTCAAGGCACGGACAATATTGTTTTGAACAATGAAGAAGACAATCCTGACGCAACGTTTACTGTCAACTGTGTAAGAGACACCAACGTATATACGGCAGGCAACGCAGACAACTTCTTGCGTGGTTTGGTTTTGACCGACACACAAATTGTTATCAAACAAAGTTCAATCAGTTCCAAAATTGCCGACGTAGTATTGCACAGCAACACTCGCTTGGAAGTGGGACAAGGCTCTATCGTCGCATCGGTATATAACGCAAACGGCGCGCACGACGTTGAAATCGTCAACAAAGGCACCGTTTCGCAAATCAACTTGTCTACTTTGATTCAATCCAACTCTTCAAGTGGCGACTATTACGAAATTGAAATTTACAACGAAGACGGCAACTTGACAAGCAAAGGCGAAAACCTTAACTCGGCAATTTTGCTTCCTTCTTGGTCTGTTGGTATGTATTCCCACTCTCAAAACCCTGCATCGGGAACACCCAACACGTATATTTACACAACCATTCTTGACTGGTACGTGCGACCCACAACCTACTTTACGCAAAACGACATTGTCCGTTCCGGTTCAAGTGTAGATTTGGTAACCTTCATTGACAACGGCGAATATCGTATTTCCTTAAAGGAAACCGACTTTGTTGAAGAAACCATTGGCCAATATCTTACGCAATATTTCCTTAACGTTGAAAGCGAAGGTGTTATGGCAGGCGACAAATTGGAAGACGTTTACTCGCTCACCATTTACACCTACGACAACGTAACGCTTGGTGGAGTTGCGACAGGTGGCAACTACGTCAACGACTGGGAATTTATGCGCACACGCATGCCCAACTTGCAAATTCTCAACCTTGCTTTTGCCGAATTGGCAAACGACCAAATTCCCGACGGAGCATTTGACGGCAAGTCCAGTCTTGAGACAATCACGTTCCCCACGACAAACTATGCTCCCAACGGATATTCCATTGGCGCACGAGCCTTTGCAGGCACAAGTTTGAAGGAAATCAACCTTACGTCTTTGTGCACAAGCATCGGCACGGATGCTTTCAAAGTGGGCGAAGAATTGGGTGTTGCACAAACCGATTGGCTTGTTGTCAACTGGACGGACACATCTTCAATGAGCAGTTCGTTGTTGAACGCACTCAACGTAGATCGCACTGTTGTATTTATGCGTACGGCGGTTTACAACAACTATCGTGCAACAAGCGACCGTCAAAATGATAGTTGGTTCTTCAGCGTTTACGAAGCATACACTCAAAAAATTGAAGATACCACACACGGTTGCATTTATTATTTGACAACCATTTCTGGCAACACGGTAAAAGTTTCCTATTACAGTGGTGCAATTTGGGAAGGAACGGTTGCTCCAACAATTCAAAGTACCTACAACGTGGTGGAAATTGGTCAGTCGGCATACTATCACGCATTTAGAATTGACGACAAAGCAAGTTACACGTCTTGCTTACTTTCCGAACAATGCACGGTAATTGGCGCAGATGCTTTCCGCAACGCAAACTTTACCCAACTTAATTTGGGTGGCGTCTATTACGTGGGAGATTACGCCTTTGAAGGCGCATCAATCACCCTTGTTACAGCAAGAACAAACTTCGTAAACGTAACTATGGTAGGCGACTTTGCATTTGCAAATACGGTAATCGGAGCAATCGGTAACACGGCAAGCGTTTTGGAATTGAGTGCAATGGGTCAAGATAAATTGGCACTTGGCACAAGCATTTTTGAAAACGCAACGGTTCGCAACACAACACTTGTACTCAACAATTTAACAAGTTGGGACAACACGGTGGCAACGGGCGCAACGTTCAGCCAAGTTTCCCTTGACCTTTCCGGAACAACGGAAATTTCGGCATATTCGTTTGTTTACGACACAAACACGGCGTTGTTTGACGCAACCTATCATGACGAAAACAATTTGTATTTGTACAACTGTTACGTCATTGAAGCAAACGCACTTAACGGAATTCAAGTAAACACACTTGCCTTCGGTATTGAACAATCATTGTTCAGCACGCAATCACAAGTAGATGCAACTTGCTCTATGGGTGACGGCACAAACGGTATTTTGGTCAACTCTGAAACTTATCCTACGGCAGTAGATACCATCGTCGTTGACGGTTGGTTGCCCGAAATGGTAACTGGCGAAAGTGGTAACCTCAAATATTATTTGGGTGGCGCAAACACGTCTTTCAACCTTACCATTTGCAATCAACACGCAAACGCAGGCAAAGTTTGGGACTATTTCGTATATGACGGAGACGGCGACACAACGGCAGTAAAAACTCTTACAATGGACGAAACGGTAACGTCGGTTGGCAAACACTCTTTTGCTTACGTTGACGTAGAAAACTATTCGTTGGATTTAAGCGCTATCCTCTCTTACGACGAATACGCATTTGACACCGTTCAATTCCCCTATTTGACACAAGTTGTTTTCTCCGACGGCGAAGTATCTGCAAGAGCCTTTGCTTTCAGCACGTTCAACATTTTGCAAACGTTGGATTTGAGCACGGTATCTCAAATTGGTGTTGGTGCTTTCTATCAAGCAAACTTCCCTGCACTTAGCAAGTTGGACGTTTCCAACACGCAAAGCATTGGTGCAACGGCATTTTACCAAGCAACGGTGGCTACCAACAATTTGTTGATTGATGCAACCGACGTTTTGAACGTTGGCGAAAACGCACTTGGTATTGTCCACAACGGACTTCCCACCGCCGACGGTGCAACAAGTGGTGTTGTCATTGGTATTTCCGACCAGACGACAAATTTGTCTGCTTGTTCGTATTCTAAGAACTTGTTTTACAATGGTGGAGAAGCAGGCTTCACTTATTTGACTATCAACGGAGGTTTGCCCACCAACTCTGCTCGTGCATTTGCAGGCAAGATGGTTGGCGACACAACCTATTCCAACATTGACGTAGCAAACTGCACAAGTTTGCCCGAACAATTGTTCTCATCGTCGCTTGTCGGTGCACTTAACGTTGGACAAATTCGCTATATGACCAACGTTACTGCAGACGCCAACAACAACCGTCCCAACTTTAACGATTTGGTTGTTTACAGTTATGACGAAACGTTGGGCAAATTCAATTTGTTGGCACAAGCACCCACAGATTGGACGACAAACTACTCCAAATATTTCACAACTGAAGGGGACGTGATGCTTTCCTTAGGAGAAGAAACGTTTGGTGGAATTTTGTGGCACGACATTGAAAGTGGTTGGTGGGAAACGTTCTTCACACACGTAGATGCAGTCTCCACAAGTCGTATGTTTGCATACGGACGCTTCTCAACGGTTGAAGAATTCACCTTGGATATTGACGTTGGCGTACAAGCATTTTACTCTGCGCAATTTGACGTATTGACAAAACTTGCGATTGAATCGGATAAACACGCAGTTACAATTATGGACCAAGCTTTCTACCAAGCAGACTTGTCCACAGTTGAAGAAATTGATCTTTTCACAGCAGGCTACAATCTTTTCGTTGGCAACGAAATTTTTGTAAACGTCGGCTTTGACGCACTTACAACAATTTACGTAACCACAAACGTCGGCACGCTTCAAGTTGGCGAAAACTTGTTTAAATCGTGCCAAATGCCTCAAACAAACGACGTAACCATCACCACGGGACAAGGAAACGCCACGATTGGCAACGCACCTTTTGGTGGTTCAACGTTTAGTACGTTGCAATCGTTGACCTTGACAAGTGGCGCAGGAGCATTGATTGTTGACGGTTACCTTTTGGGCACAGGCGACACCTTGCCCCAATTGCAAACGTTGACGGTGACCACAGGACAAGGCGCAGTAAGTTTGGCAGGTCTTATCAACAACAGTGCAAACTTGACGTCCCTTGCCGAAATCTCCATTGAAACGGGTTCAACCAACGTTGTGGGAATTACTGCAGGTGCACTCACAATTTCCGACGTTGCCATTGCCAACGTCAACCCCAACGCAGTAACGGGTTTGACGGAAATCTTGGTACAACCGGGCAAAGGCGCAATTGAAATTTACAGCATTGCAAACGGACTTACCTTCCCTCAACAATTTAACTTGCTCACCCTTGCTTCCTCCACTTTCAACACCGAAGCAAACTTGACTTTTGAAAGTGGTGTATTGGTAAATTGCACGGCGCAAGGTTTGACGGGAATTACCTTTGCAGTCAACGATTCCAGCTTGATTGTGGACGGTACCTTTGCAGATAGCAATTTGAGCAGTGTACAAATTGTATTGGCACAAATCAATTCCACAGGTTCATTGACCTTGGCAGACGGTTTGTTTGAAGGATGCAACCTTACGTCCATGGCAATTTGCGATCTTGCAGGTGCAAAAAGAGTTGGCGCATACTTGTTCAAAAACGCAACGTTGGCAACAAGTGTAGAAGTTGACTTGCGCAACGTATTGCAAGTTGGCGAATATTTGTTTGATTCGTCTGCAAACGTAACGCTTGGCACGGTGTACGTTGGACTTTACGACAACACACTCAAAGCACACGCACTCAACCCTTCCAACTACAACAACGACTGCTTCTATGCAGGTGTTGAAGATGGCCAAAGCATTTTCAGTTCCCGTTCTACTGTTACGGTCACAAACCTTGTGATTGACGGCGAATTGCCCACCTATCAAAGTGAGCAAATATTAGGTTTGGCTATCAACAAAGAACTTACTTATACAAAAATAACAATAACCGAAAACTGCACGCAGTTACCTGATGCAGTATTTTATGAAAGTGCAGGCACGATCACCATTGGCAACGTTGATGCCGTCACCACTTTGGGACAAACGTCACTGCGTACGACGTCAATTTCCATTGGTGCAAGAGCCTTCCAAAACGTAACGCTCACAGACAGTGGAACAAACTACTTTGCCTCATTGTGCGACAACGTCACTTTCATTGGCGAAAGCGCATTTGAAAGCACAGAAATCGGCGACACCGAAGATTTTAACTTTGCAAACCTTACTGTTTCACAAACGGCAATTGGTGCAAGAGCATTCTTTGGTTCAAAACTTTCCACAAGCGCAATTATCTTTAAACAAGGTATCACAATTGGAGCAAGTGCATTTGAAGGCGTAAACTTCAATTCACAAGTCGCCGTTTCGGCACAAAGACTTGTTTCCGTTGGCGAAAGAGCATTTGCAAACACGGTTTTGCATGCAAACTCCACCTTTGACTTTGTTGGAACAACTACAATTGGCGACAGATTGTTTGCACAAGCACAAATGTTTGACACGCCAAACGCCGTTTCCGTCAATATGTTCAACGTCAATCAACTTGGCAAATATTTGTTTGAAGATACGGCAATTCTTTCCACGCTCACCGTTGGTATGGAAGTTGTGGCAAACTCTGCTTATTACGCATCCGGCGAAAACAACTATTCCATCTTTGGTGGCGAAACGTCACTTCAAACTTTGTACGTTGCAGATGCAATTCCCACAAGAAACGTATCACGTGCATTTGGTTTGAGTCAGGAGCAAGAAACTTCTGCAAGTTTGAACATTGGCACGGTACTCATCTCCAACGCCGTTGCAAGTTTGCCCGACTACTTGTTTGTCGGCGCACAAGGAAAAATGACAATCGGCACGTTGCAATTGGGCGACCAATCCAACGTAATCACGCAAGACTTTTCCGTTGGACAACGTTGTTTCCAATACGTAACGTTTGACAGTTTTGCACTTTACTTTGAAGACGGTTACGATAACGCAACGGTTGTTGAAAGTTATGCATTCCAAGGTGCAACTTTGGGCAACGAAACCAACCAAAACACGTCGGTTGCAATCTTGCTCAGCCACGTTACGGAAATTCAAGCAAACGCATTTGACGGCGCAACAGCATACTTTGGTGGCGCAAACGTAACAATTGTTGGTGCAACGGTTGCCCAAAATGCATTTAGTGGTGCAAAACTTTACAACATTGCAACACTTATGTTAAGAAACACAACGGTTGATGCAAACGCATTTGCAAATTCTTCAATTACAGGTATCACGGAACTTACCTTTGACAATGCCGTACTCAATACCAATGCATTTAACACAGCAACAATCACGGGTACAAACTTCAACCTTGTTGCCCAAAACGGCACACAAATCAAAGAAAGTTGCTTTGCTGGTGCAACACTTACGGGTGTAAGAAACGTCTCCGTTTCCACAAGCAGTATTGAAGCAAAAGGTTTTGCAAATATCCAAGCAAACAGTGCAACGACCATCACGTTGGAAAATCTTTCCAACATTGGTGTTGAAGCATTTTATCAAGCAAAATTGGCAGGCGTCACACAAATTACTATTGATATTGCCCCTCAACTTGGCGACTATGCCTTCAACGGAGCAACCATTTCTTCATTGGTAACCCTTTCCATCAACAACGTACCTCAAATTGGCACAGCCGTTTTGCAAGGTGCAACGCTTGGCCGTTTGGCAACACTTTCCATCACTTGTGGCGAAAGTTATCTTCCCTCCCACACGACGACCATTGGCGAAAATGCATTTGCAGGTTTGTCGTTGGGAACAGTCACCACGTTGACCATTGTCAACTACGAAGACGTAAAAGCGATGGCTTTCTACAATTCAACATTGTCGGGTGTAACAACCTTTACGCTTACTTGTGCAAGTGGTTACCCTGCAAAACTTGGCGACAAGGCTTTTGCAAACGTTCAATTAAACAATTTGCGTACAGCCGGTTTGAACTTCACGGGTTACCACTATATAGGCAACACCACCGAAGACAGTTACGTCTTTGCAAACGCATTCAAAAACAATATTGACCTTGATTTGACAGAGGCTCGTGTCATTGGCAAATACTCTTTTGCAAGTTGTCAATTGGGTACGGTCACCATGGGCAACCAAACGTATGCAAACGGTGGCGAATACAGTTGGGGTGGTGGATACGCAATCTTTACCGGCGTAGCCAACGAAAACGTCAACTACAGCAGTTCCACAATTCAATATTTGGACGTTGTTGCCCCCATGCCCACGACGGCAATGTACGTCTTTGGTGCAGACACTTTAAATATGACAGCGCCCACGTACACAACGGTTCGCTTTGGCGAAACGGTCAGCAGAATTCCCGACTATGCTTTCAACGCATACTTTGACCCCTCTGCAAATGCAACTCGTTCAACGGTAACAATCAATGCCATGTATTTGATGTACCAACCCGATTACAACAACGGCAACTATTTCTACGTTGGAAACCAAACGCATGCAGCAAAGTTTATGGACGAAAGTTCACAACCAGCCAACTGGGTATTTGCACATGCTTACACGTACACTCAATCGGGTCTTTCAAGTAGTTCACACATAGTTTTCTATCTTGCAACAGTAGGCTCTCTTTACGTTCCTGCAGGCTGTGTTGACGATTACGAAAAATCCGCATTAGGCAGTTATTACTGTACGTCAAACACCGTTGCAACCACACTTTTCTGGCAAACGGGTAACAAAGGCTATCAATGTTGGGGTTCTGGCACGTATTTTGCTTTCGTCTCTGCGGACAGAGACACGGTACCTACCGCCTCAAACAACGGACTTCAAAACAAATTCAAAGCATTGTCAACGGCATCGGGCAACTGGACTTATACGATATTGGGTGGCAACGAAATTGCGTTGGTCTCTTACGAAGGAACAGGCAACACAATCACAATTCCCGCAACCCTTGCCGGTTACAACGTAGTGGAAGTCTCCTCTTCCTTGTTGCAATCTACAACGGCAACCACAGTTGTAATTGGCGCAAACGTACGCACCATTGGTGTTGACGGAATGAGTTCCACAATCAAACAATTCAACGTGGAAAACGGAAACACAAGGTTTAGTGCAAGTTACTATTATCAAATAGATACGACTCGTGGCAACGGCAACAATCAAACGACCACGACTACGTACGACACGTTTACGACTCCTCAAACAAACACGTCAAGTGGAAACACAACGGTCACGTACACTTTGTTGGGATGCGCATTGTACAATGGCGACGGAACAACCTTAATTAGGTACGCACCCGGCAGTACGGCAACGACCTTCACGGTACCTTCCACGGTACGAGTTGTTGGCTCTTACGCCTTTGGTGGTGTAACCCTTCAAACGTTGACTTTTGAAGCAAACACAATGTTGTTCTTGTCCAGCAACGCATTTAGAACGACCACAATACAAAACTACGTCTTCCGAGGCACAACAGCACCCATTTTGGCAGGCGACGACGTATTTTATATGTATCGTTCGGTAAACATCCACGCAACGCCTTCGGCATACACTTACACAACTGCATACCGAATTACGTTGGACAGTGCAACGGCGTACAACAACTTTGTGGCAAACCAAAACTGGAGCATACTTGCCCCCATTATGAGTTACTAAACAACAACTTTTTTGAGTGATGCGTCTTGAACGCAAACAAGACGCATCACACTCGAAAGGCCACAACGGTGCAACGTTTACCATACGCGTTGCAAAAGGTAACAAACTTTGCAACACGCATGGCAAATTAAACACAAAAAGGATTTTCGCAATGGCAAAAAAACCTAACGAAAAACTTAATAACTTATCGCAAGATTCAACTTTGAGCGACAGCAACCAAAAACTTGACCAAGTGTTGGAACAAGCCGCCATCGCCAAAATTGAGCAAGAAAGCACAGGCGAAGCAAGACTGCCGGATGAAATTTCCGTAAAGGACTATCAAAAGTTTATTCAAAGCATGATAGACAAAAAGGAAATTGTTGGCACAAGCAGTGTAAGTGTGGACTACACAGCCAAAAAAAATGCCGAACAAAGCATGCAACGTTCCGTCAACGCAAAAATTGTGGCAACCACCGCCGTCTTTTTGGTTATGCTTATGCTCATTGTATATTTGTTGGCAATGTTGTTGCTTTCCATGGGCAACTTCTCGGTAGAAGTGGACTCTCTCAACCCCGACTGGTCGTTGTCCTTGTCCAAAGACCAAGAGTTTTCCGATCCGTCCAACCAATTACAAGCAGAGCCAATTAGAGAAATGCGCGACACAAGTCTGGTGCGTTTTGTAACGAGTTTGGACTTGTACCAAGCGTTGGAAGATCTTCAAAAAACGGACGATCAAGAAGAAAGCGACCAACTACACGTAATGCTCAACACCTTCTACGTCCGCAACGACAGTGACGTTGCCGTCAAATATCGTTGGGAAATAACCGTAACCGAAGAAGAAAAGGACCTTGGCAGAGCAATTCGCATCATGGTCATCAAAAACGCACACACACGAAGTCAATGTGAGTATTGGATTTTTGCAAAAGCCAACGACGATGGAACGCAACCTATGGCAGTTGAAAGCGACCCTTTGGGTGGAAACAGCGTGTTTCTTTCAATTCCCACAATAAACTTTGTCAACGACGTGCTTGTTGCTCGTATTGCCGACAACACCCTTGGACGTGGACGAAACGACACCTACACCGTAATTTTGTGGATTGAGGGAAGCGACGTTCATTGTGACCAATCTCGTTTGGGTGGCACTTTGGCAGTGGCAATGACGCTCACCATTGAAGAAGAAGCGTAAAAAAGGTAGGCAGGAGAAAATATGAAATTTGTAAAAATTGTATTTGGCTTTTTCTACACAATCATCTTTGCCTTTTTAGCAATTTTGGCACAAATGCTCCGCATAAAAAAAAGATAAAAAATTGGTAAAACCCTTTCATGGTTTGCCCACAAAAAAATTGGTATCAAGCAAAAAGTTCACAACAAGCACAACATTTTCTCATTCATTTGTTGTCAATGCGAACAATTTGCAAAAAAATACATAAAAAAAATTAATGTTTCAAAATTTAGGAGGAAACAAAAATGAAAAACAGCAAAAGCAAAGTTTTGATGACGTCCGTCATCATGTTGGTCGTTGCCGTATTGGCATTGTCCACAGCAACCTACGCATGGTTCATCCAAGCAACACAAGGTCAATTTTCTGGCATCACAATGACATCTGAATCATCTTCCGGTCTCCGTTTCACAAACGACGGCACAAACTGGAAAAACACGTTCACACTTGCTACCGATTACGGAATTGCAGCAGACGCAGTTTATGCCCCCGTATCCGGCTATTTCGACGAGAACAACGTTCTTTCATTCTTCAAAGGCGAGTACAACAAAGACACTGGTAATTTGGACATTGCAGCAGATACAACAAACTACGTTGCATTCTCTTTCTACGTAGCATACGACGGTGCTTTGGCAGGAGAATCTTGGGCACTTACAGTTGAAGAAGCAGCTGTCACAACAGATAGTGCTTTGGACGTAGCAATTAGAGTTGCATTCATTTTCAATGGTGCAAGTGGCGAAGCACCCGATCCAGTCGCCGAGGATAAAACTCATTATGACCCTAATTTTAAAGGCACTTGGTACCTTTGGAGCCCCAATGCTGGTCTTGAAGCACAATCCGATTCCTACTATGCTTTGACTGGTACAGGTACAGGTTTGGCAGCAGACTTGAATAAAGGTGGTGGTTATGTCCTTGATAAAACATCTGGCTTAGTAGCCGATGACGAAACTACATCCACAAAAGTCAACCAAGGAATCGTTGACCAAGAAATTTTTGCAAAACAATCCGTACAATACGTTCAAGTAACAGTCGTCATTTGGATTGAAGGTCAAG
>JAGBWW010000068.1 GCA_017629595.1 Clostridia bacterium
ATGGTAGTAGTTGCGCAATTGGGCTATCCAATTTGTAACCCCTTCAAAAAGGGTTGGCATTTGGGCCTGTTGTGGGCAATTCCTTGCCTTTTTGTGGCGTTGGCAAACTTCCCTTATACCGCTTTGTATTTCGGCACAGCAAAGATTACGCGCCCCGATTTGATTTGCTTGTTTATCTTGGAGTGCGTGGGAATTGGATTATTTGAAGAAACAATTTTTCGTGGATTGATTCAAACGGTTGCCTTGGAAAGGTTGCAACACAAGCCCAATGGAATTTTCTATTCGGTTGTGGCATCGTCTGCCATTTTCGGTCTGGTCCACTTGTCCAATCTTTTTATGGGTGGCAACTTCAACAGTACCCTGTTGCAAGTGGGTTATTCCTTTTTGATTGGCGCAATGTTGTCCGTCACTTTGATTAAGACGGAAAACTTGTGGCTTTGCGTATTTTTACACGCATTATTTGACTTTGGCGGAAAAATCATTTTGGAACTTGGTACAGGCTCGGCTTGGGACACGGGTTTTTGGATTTTGACAATCGCCTGTGGTGGTGTTTGTGCTTTGCACGTCATCAACACGTTGAACAAAACAAAAAGTTGTTACACAACAAAGGAAAGTCAAAAACAACAGAATTAACCTTTTGTGGCAAGGCGCTTTTGCCTTGCCACTTTTTGTTGAAACAAAAAGTGGTGTAGCTAAAAAAACGAGTAGAAGTTTCAAAGGTTTTGTTTCGTTGACTAAAAGCACTTGTGTTAAAAAAAGAGTGCTTAAAAAAGGTGTAATCCAAGAAAAACCACTATAGGAATTGACAAATCTTAAACAATTGTTTACAATTTGTTATGCAAATAGGCAAAAGTGCTGATTTTACATACTCAAAGCATACAATAATAAAATAAAGGTAGGTAAACTATGTCTGCAAGAAAATTCAAAATCGTTACGGACACCGGTTGCGATATGACCAACGAATGGTTGGAAAAGCGTGACGTGCACGTCATCAAATTGGGTTTTTATATGAACGACACCGAATACGAAGGCGAATCAAACAACCATATGACACCCGAAGAATTTTACGTTCAACTCAAAGCTGGCGCAATGCCCGTTACTTCTCAAATCAACCCTGACGTTGCAACAAAACATATGGAAGCACTTGTAAAAGAAGGCAATGACGTTTTGGCAGTTGTGTTTTCCTCTGGCCTTTCCGGCACGGCAAACAGTTTTGAACTTGCAGCAAAAGAAATTAACGGAAAATACCCCAAGCAAAAGGTTGTAATCGTTGACTCTTTAAGTGCATCTATGGGGCAAGGCTTGTTGTTGGATTACGTCATCAAAAAGGCAGACCAAGGCGCATCAATAGAAGAAACGGCACAATATGCAAACCAAATCAAATGGTCCATCAATCACCAATTTACGGTAAACGATTTGTTCCACTTGAAACGTGGTGGAAGATTGTCGGCAGCATCGGCCGTTTTGGGAACAATCATCAACATAAAACCCATGCTTCGTTTCAGCAACGAAGGCAAACTTTGTGTAGCCAACAAAATCATTGGCAGAAGAAAGGCATTGAACACGCTTGTGGAAAAATTCAAAGCCACGCACACTCTTGAAGAAGGCGACCCCGTCTTTATCAGCCACTCGGAAAGTTTGCAAGACGCTTTGTATTTGAAGGGCGAAATTGAAAAATTGGTCAACAACCCCATCACAATCAACTACATTGGACCGGTTATCGGCGCTCACACAGGTTGCGACACAATTGCTCTTTTCTACAAAGGAATAGATCGCGACGCAAAATAAATTACATAAAAAAAGCACACCAGCTTGGTGTGCTTTTATTTTTGTCGTTTTTAGTCAGCAAAGTTTTTGAAATAGTTTTGAATCAAAATGAAAGGTGTACCCTTGTCGCCCGAGCCACTCGTCAAGTCGGAAAGACTTGCCAAAAGGTCGGTCAATTGTCTGGGGGTTGTGCCTTGTGACAAAATCGTGCCTTTCAAGTCGGCGTCTTTTTGTTTGATAATTTCTTTCATTTTTGCCGTTGCTTCGTCGCCGTCCAAATTGGCAATGGTGTTGTCGGCAACGTATTTCAATTTGATTTCGTTGGGTGTTCCAACCAAACCGTCTGTAAATCCAGGGGAACATACGGGGTCGGCAAGTTCCCAAATTTTACCTACGGGATCTTTAAATGCGCCGTCGCCATATACCATGCATTCAAACTTTTTGCCCGTGCGTTTCAAAAGTTCGGCTTGAAGGTCATAAGCAAACTTCGTGCAATCTCTGGGGAAAAGTTTAAGGGTGTTGTCGGTAGCCATATTGCTTCCCAACACGCCGTATTCACTGTTGAAACCACTTCCATCAATAGGTTTGTCCATCAATTCTTCCAAATTAAGCACTTTTTCTGCGCCTGCTTGCAAAAGTACTTTTTTCGTGCGATGGCGAGAGTGGATACAAGCACAAACCACGTGTTTGGTGTGTTTCAAAATTTCTCTGGGGTTGTTTGCCAAAATGATTTCGCAGTTTGCGCCACAAAGTTCTTGGTAATAATTGATATAGTCAACGCCTGTAAAAATGTGTTTTGTGTTGGGGAAGGTTTTGTGGAAAGATTCTGCCGTAAATACGTCAGTGTAAGGGTTGATTCCCGATTGATCCAAATCGTCCAAAGTAATAAAGCTGTTGCCTACTTCGTCGGAAGGGTAGGGCAATTGAACGACGACTTTTTTTGCGCCCATTGCAATTCCTTTAAGAATAAGGGAAAAGCGGTTTCTAGAAAAGATGGGAAACAAAACGCCAACCGTTTCGTCGCCGAATTTGTTTGCAACGTCTTTGGCAATGTCGTCACAAGAGACGTAGTTGCCTTGGGCTCTTGCTACGACGGCTTCGGTAACTGCAACGACGTCTTTGTCGTGCAATTCAAAACCGTGCGTTTTGGATGCATTTGTTACGCTGTCTGCCACAATTTGCACCAAATCATCGCCTTGGCGAATGATAGGGGCACGCAAACCTCTTGAAATTGTTCCTTGATAATCCATTTATGATACCTCCAATGAACACCAAAATATAATAGCAAATTAGTGCTGATTTGTAAATGCTTTGCAATGTTTTTTTTACAATTAGTCCAATGTTTTTTGGCAAAAAAGACTTAAATTTTTCCTTGATTTTGCCATTTTTGAAATATGGTAGCATTTGTTTGTACGTTTTTTCAAAGTTGTTGTCAAAAGAATAAATATTATGCAAATTTACTTAAATTTTGCAACAATACCCCTTGTATTTATCTACTTATTGTGTTAAACTATATTTTGTAAATTTATGGGCTAAAAAAATGAAAACAAAGTTATTCAATTTTACCGATGAACAAATAGATTGCGCCGCGCGTCTCATTCGTCAAGGGCAATTGGTTGCCTTTCCCACCGAAACCGTCTATGGTTTGGGTGCAAACGCATTGGACGAGGAGGCGGTAAAAAGCACTTACGTTGCAAAGGGCAGACCTATTGACAATCCCGAAATCGTGCACGTTTGGTGTTCGGAACAAATTGAAACTTTTGCCCACGTTGACCAACGAGCAAAATTGCTCATTGATGCTTTTATGCCAGGAAGTTTGACGTTGGTTCTCAAAAAGAAGCCCAATCTTTCTTCCGTCGTTACGGCGGGTTTTGATACGGTTGGTGTGCGTATGCCTCAAAGTGAACAAGCAAGACGCTTTTTACAAGCATGTCGCGTACCCGTGGCGGCCCCCAGCGCAAACACGTCGGGCAGACCTTCTCCCACAAATTGGACGGCAGTAAAAGAAGACCTTGATGGAAAAATCGCAGGTATCTTGTGTGGCGAAGATTGTGCCGTTGGTATTGAATCCACCGTGTTGGATACGACGAAAGACGGTTTGGTTGTTTTGCGTCCGGGTGTTGTTACCCCTTCGGAAATTGCCAAGGTGGTCAACCAGCCAGTAACCGTATTGACCGACCCTTTGTCAAAGGTAAACTCTCCGGGTGTTAGATACACTCATTATGCACCGTTGTGCCAAATGGTGTTAAACGTGGACGGAGACAAAGAAAAACTTATTTCTTTTTACGATAAAATTGCATCCAATGGACTCAACCCCGTGTTGCTTTGCGACGACGTGTTGGGTTTTGGCGATAGAAACGTTCTTTCGTTGGGCAAAAGCAACGAAGAAGTGGCGCAAACGGCGTTTTCATCTTTGCGTTTTTGTGAAAAAAACTTTGACTACATAATTTGTTCTTTTCTTCCCAAAGGAGAGTTTGGACAAAGTATTCAAAACCGCTTGATGCGTTCGGCATCCAATAAAATACTTTAAGGAGTTATCAAAATGAAAATTTCCATAGCATCTGATCACGGTGGATTTGACTTGAAACAATCGGTTATTGACCATTTGTTGGAAAACGAAGAAATTGAAGTTACCGATTGTGGTACTTTCGGCAAAGATAGTTGCGACTATCCTCTTTTTGGTGAAAAGGCAGCACGCCTTGTATCCGAAGGCGATTGCGACTTTGGTATCGTCATTTGCACGACGGGCGAAGGAATGGCAATCACAGCCAACAAGGTAAAGGGTGTTCGCTGTGCATTGTGCATTAATTTGGATATGGCACAATTTTGCCGTTTGCACAACAACGCAAACGTAATTTCCATTGGTGCCAAATACGTTGACAACGATTTGGCAAATCAAATTGTTGACACCTTTTTGACAACTCAATTTGAAGGTGGCAGACACAACCGCCGTGTAGATCAAATTATGTCATTGGAGGCAAAATAATGATTGAACAAGCAGTACAATCAATAATTGAAGCCGAAGAAGTGTCGGCGCAAAAAATTGCTCAAGCCGAAAAACAAGCAAGTGAAATTGTTTCTTCGGCACGTGAGCAAGCCGAAAAGATTTTGCAAGACGGTCAAGCCCAACTCAAACAAATGAGCATTGACTCAGCAAAACACAACGAACAAGTGGCTCAAAGTAAGGCAGACCAAGTTTTGCAAGAGCTTACTCAACAAGCCGACCAAACAATAGAACAATACAAAGTCAACGTAGCTAAGGCGGTTGAATTGGTAAAAGGAAAGATTATCTAACAATGGCAATTGTCAAAATGAAAAGATTGATGCTGTTGGGTTTAGAAAGCGACAAAGACAAAATTTTGGATCAAGTCGTAAAAACTCAAAGCATTCAACTCAAAAAAGACATAGTGGTAGAAAGTTTTGTTGCAAGTGACACTTCCGAGCAACAAGCCGAATATCAATCACAATTATTGCGTGTAAACGACGCAATTGCTTCGGTATGCCAATTTGTTGATAAAATCAACTATCAAATAAAGGACAAAAAAGAGCACTTGGAACTTCCCAAAACGACCATGGCTCATCCCATGTTGGAAACGACCATTGAAGACTTGATGTCTTTGTCCAAAATTGGCGACCAAGTGGAAAATCAACTTGCCACAATTGAAGGTGCAAAAGAAAAGATTGCCGTATTAACAAACGAGTACAATCGTTTGTGTTCCGAACAGGACAAAACCAAAATCTTTTTGCCTTTGACAAAGAAATTCGGTTTTTATACCGACACGCAAAACACCTTCATTTTGCTTGGCGTTGTCCCCAAAGACAATGCACTTGCCTTGATGAACGTGCTTTCTGTAAACGAAAACGCTTTGTATCAACAAATCAGTCAAGACGGCGACAACGCACTTTTTGTTGTCATTGCACTCAAAGACGAACAAGCACTTATTGACAGTTTGGCTTCTTTGGGTTTTTCTCGTGTATCTTTTGACAATGACGTTGTTCCCAAAGAAAAAATGGCACAACTTCAAAAGCGTAAAAAGGAAATTGAAAAAGAAATCAAATCTTTGCAATTGAAAGTGGCGTCTTTTAGAGAAAACTTAAATCAACTCAAACTTTATGCAGACTATTTACAATTGCAACAACGCTTAAAAGAAGCCGAAGGCACCTTCCCTGCATCAAGTTACACCTTTGTTTTGGAAGGTTGGTGTCCTGCCGAAAAGCAACTACAAGTGCAAGAACAATTGCTTTCGGTAAGCCAAAATATGTTGCTTTATTTTTACGATATAGAAGAGGAAGAATTTGCACCTACTTTGCTCAAAAACAATGGCATTGTAAAGCATTTTGAAACGGTTACAAACAGTTACTCCGTACCTCACTATCACGAACCGGATCCCAATGGCGTGATGTCCATTTTCTACTTCATCATCTTTGGTTTGATGTTGGCAGACGTTGGCTATGGCTTCCTTCTTTTCATCGTGGGACTTTGTGCAAAGTTCTTGATTAAGCAAGAGTCAGGCCTTAAACGTTTGGCATCCTTGTTTGGTTTGTGCGGTTTGTCGGCAATGGTGTGTGGCGCGTTGTACGGAAGTTTCTTCTGTTTCCAAGTTATTCCCGCTGACAAAACAATTTTGCCTTCTTCAAGTGACTATCCAATGGTAACAATCATTTTGTCCTTGTATCTTGGCATTTTGCAAATTATGGCTGGACTTTTGTGCAACGCAAGAAAACAGTTTGCAAGAAAGCAATATTGGGATGCAGTGCTTGACGCAATCTTCTGGGAATTGCTTTTATTGGGTATTGCATTGTTTGCCCTTGAACCTGCAATGGGTATGATTGTCGGCGACGGCACAAACGTTCCCACTCAATTGCAAAACGTAACGATTCCCCCTATATTTGGCACAATCGGTATTGTTTTGGCCGTTGTCGCTTTGTTGGGCATTATGTTTACGGCAGGTCGTCACTCCAAGGGCATTTTGGGTAAAATCATTGGTGGTTTTGGTGGATTGTACGGTATCATCAACTATTTCTCTGACGTAGTCAGTTACGTTCGTATTTTCGGTTTGATGTTGTCCGGAGCAATGATTGGTGTCATTGTCAACCAACTTGCCGTCCCCATGCTTTCTTCTCCCATAACAGCCGTCTTTGGTGTAATCATTTTGGTTGTAGCCCACGTATTTAACATTGCATTGAGCTTGCTTGGCATTTATATCCACGACGCTCGTTTGCAATACGTTGAATTCTTTGGCAAATTCTATGAAGGCGACGGTCAATTGTTCCAACCTTTGGGCAGTAAATTGAGTTACTCGGTGTTTACAACACAACAAAACGCAGTTAAAAATTGATAATAAAAGTTCAATTTTTTCTATAATAAAAACAAAAAAACATATTTTCGGAGGAAAATAAAAATGGATGGATTTTCTATCGCAGTATTGGGCTTGGCTCTTTCAACAATTTTGTGTGGTATCGGCTCTTCTTTGGGTTTGAAATACACAGTATCCACCTTGTCCGGTGTGGCAGCAGGTGACCCTTCAAAAGTTGGCAAGTGCATGCTCATCGCATTGCTTCCTGCAACACAAGGTTTGTACGGCTTGGTCATTTCCATTATCGGTATGGGCAACTTGGCAAACGTAGCAGCAGACCCCGCAAAAGGTTATGCAATGTTCTTTGCCGCTTGCATCATGGCAATTTCCGGTTTTGCATCTGCAGTTTTGCAAGGCAAAGCCGCATCTTCTGCAATCGTAGCAGTCGGTAAAAAAGACGAATTGTCCGGCAAATTGATGATGTACCCTGCAATGATTGAAATGTACGCATTGTTGGGCTTGGTTGCATCAATCCTTATCATGGGTGCAATCTAATCAGGGATTACTTATGAATAACAAAGAAAACATTATTTCAGCAATTGCACAAAAAACCGACGTCAAGGTGCAAGAAATTATTGCCAAAGCACAAAACGAGGCAAAAATTTTGATTGAAAACGCCGAAAGTGCCGTTCAAAAGGAAATTGCCGAATTTCAAAGCAAAGCAAAAGATGCCGAACAAGATACAATCTCTCGTCGCATCACGGTTGCAACTCTGGATGGTAAAAAATACCTTTTGGCACAAAAGCGTCAAATCATTGACAGCGTTTATTTGCAAGTCAAAAATGACGTTGAAAACTTGCCTTTGGACCAATATAAAAAGTTCTTGGCAAAGTTAATCAGCGAAAACGCCGAAAAGGGCGAAAGTGTTGCCGTCAACAAAAAGGACGGCAACGTCGTTACGCAATCTTTTTTAGCAGGATTCAAATTGGACTTGCACAAAGCAGACGACGTTGACATTGACGGTGGTGCAATTTTGTATGGCGACGGCTATGAAAAAGACTTGTCTTTGACGTCCTTGGTGGATGCAATAAGACAAGAAACTGAAATTGAAGTTTGCGACGTATTGTTTGGAGAAACAAAATGATTGACGCATATTTTGGTGCAGGCCGTGTGGGGCTGTTGACTGTAAAACTTTTTACAGCCGACAAATTTAATCGTATGTTGGAAAGCACAAATCTTGCCGACGCAATAAAAGTACTGTACGAAAGCAACTATGGCGAAGGTATGGTACTGGCTTCGTGTGAAGATTTTGAAAAACTTTTGTCTCAAGAAAGTCAAATTGCTTGCCAATTTTTGAAAGAATTGTCATCTGACGAAAAAGCAACCGATTGTTTTTTGATGGTTTTTGACTATGACAATGCAAAAATTTTGGCAAAAAGCAAGTATTTGCGTAAGGACAGCCTTTCCCTTTGCTACGTCAACGGTTTGATGGACGCAAAAGAAATGGCACAAAAAATTGTCAACGACGATTATGAAGGTTTCCCCGTTGCAATGCAAGAAGCATTGAACAAAATTGACACGGAATTTTTTGAGGGCAACCGCACGGGCGAATTGGTTGACTTGTTGTTGGACAAAGCAATGTACAAAGACGTTTTGTTAAAACTTAAAAAGTGCAAGACCAAATCGGTGGTGCAATACTTCAAATGCGAAATTGACACCAAAAATATTTTGACGTTGTTGCGCACCAAACGTGCAGACCTTGACGAAGGCAAGTTTGCACAAATGTTTTTGGATGGTGGCAATCTCAAACAAGAGTGGTTTTTGGAACTTTTGCAACATCCCGTAGAAAAATGGGAACAAGTTTGCCAATTTCCACAATACAAGGAATTGCTTTTGGCAGGCATAGATTGTTTGGTACAAGGAAAATCTTTGTATCAATGCGAACAACTTGCCGAAAAATACAAAGTGGCAATTCTCGTCCCCAACAAGGACAAACTCACAATTGAACCCGTAATTTGTTGGTATCTCTCCAAAATGAGAGAAATTGACAACGTCCGTATGATTTTGGTGGGTATCAGTTGTGGTATAGAAAAAACTCGCATAAGCGAAAGATTGAAGGTGCTTTATGTATAACAGAGTGGGAGTCATCGGAAATATAAATAGCATTATGGCTCTCAAAGCCGTGGGTGTAGAGGTGTTCAATGCAACAAGTGCAGACCAAGCCATAGAGTTGGTTAAAAAACTCTCAAATGGCGAATTTGCCGTGTTGTTTATTGAAGAAACACTTGCCCAACAAATCCCCGACGTGTTGCAAAAGGCAAAAACGAAGCCTTACCCTGCCATTGTTCCCATCCCTTCGGCAAAGGGTGCAACAGGATTTGGTATGCAAGGCATCAAAAATGACGTAGAAAAAGCAATAGGAACAGATATTTTATTTAACAAAGAGGAAACGACAAATGGAAGGTAGAGTAATTAAAGTTTCAGGCCCCCTCATTGTCGCCGAAGGAATGTCCGACGTTGAAATGTTTGACGTTGTAAAAGTATCGGACAAAAGACTTATCGGCGAAGTTATTGAATTGCGTGACGACAAAGCATCAATTCAAGTTTACGAAGAAACAAGTGGTTTAAGTGTAGGTGCAGTTGTGCAATCTACCGGTTCTCCCTTGTCTGTTGAATTGGGACCTGGCCTCATTGAAGGTTTGTTTGACGGCATTCAACGCCCCTTAAAAGGCTTGTCCGACGCTTGTGGCGACCGTATTGCAACAGGTGTTGAGGTAAATGCTTTGGACAGAGACAAAAAATGGACTTTTGTTCCAACAGTTAAAGTAGGCGACAAAGTTGTTGCAGGCGACGTTTTGGGTACAGTTGACGAAACGTCCATTATCGTGCACAAAATTTTGGTACCTTACGGTGTAGAAGGCACAATCAAGTCAATCGTTGAAAAGGGTGACTACACGGTTGTTGACACAATTGCCGTTGTAGAAACGGCAAAAGGCGAACATCCCCTTACAATGATGCAAAAGTGGCCCGTCCGTAAAGCACGTCCTCACAAAGGCAAACTTTCTCCTTTCTCTCCCATGATTACAGGTCAAAGAGTTATTGACACTCTTTTCCCCATTGCAAAGGGTGGCGTGGCAGCCGTCCCCGGTCCTTTTGGAAGCGGTAAAACGGTCGTTCAACACCAATTGGCAAAATGGGCAGACGCACAAATCATCGTTTACGTTGGCTGTGGCGAACGTGGAAACGAAATGACGGACGTTTTGAACGAATTCCCCGAACTTAAAGACCCCAAATCGGGCGAAAGCCTTATGAAGAGAACGGTGCTTATCGCAAATACGTCGGATATGCCCGTTGCCGCTCGTGAAGCATCTATCTACACAGGCATCACCATTGCCGAATACTTCCGTGACATGGGTTACACCGTTGCAATCATGGCAGACTCCACCTCTCGTTGGGCAGAAGCCTTGCGTGAAATGAGTGGTCGTTTGGAAGAAATGCCCGGCGAAGAAGGTTATCCTGCATATTTGGCAAGCCGTATTGCCGAATTTTACGAAAGAGCAGGTATCGTCAACGTTTTGGGCAGTGGCGACACAGTTGGCGCAATTTCCGCAATAGGTGCAGTTTCTCCTCCCGGTGGCGACTTGTCCGAACCTGTTGCACAAGGCACTTTGCGTATTGTCAAGGTATTCTGGGGTTTGTCTGCACAATTGGCATATAAACGTCACTTCCCTGCAATTGACTGGTTGCAAAGTTACTCTTTGTACGACGACAAACTTTCAACTTGGTACGACGACAACGTCGCAAGCGACTTCTCCAAGTGCAAGACCGAGTTGATGTATATTTTGCAAGAAGAAAGCGAATTGGAAGAAATTGTTCGCCTTGTCGGTATGGACGCATTGGGCGACAAAGAAAGACTTATTTTGGAAACCTCTCGCTCCATAAGAGAAGACTTCTTGCACCAAAACGCATTTGACGAAATAGACACCTATACGTCTATGACCAAACAATACAAAATGATGAAGTTGATTTTGGACTTTTACCATTTGGCAAACGATGCTTTGCAAACGGTTGAGCTCAACCAAATCTTGGCATTGCCCGTAAGAGAACAAATCGGCAGAGCAAAATACATTCCCGAAACTGAACTTTCCAAATTGGACGAAATTGCCAAGGCAGAAAGAAACGAAATTGGTGCACTTGTTGCAAACGGAGGGGAAAGATGAGAAAAGAGTACAAAACCATTCGTGAAGTTGTCGGCCCTTTGATGTTGGTTGACAACGTAGAAGGTGTTTCCTACAACGAACTTGTTGAAATTGTTGAGCATGATGGCAATATTAGACGTGGTAAAGTTTTGGAAGTGCAAGGCAACAAAGCATTGGTACAACTTTTTGAAGGTAGCCAAGGTTTGCAAGTTTCCTCATCCAAAGCAAGATTTTTGGGACACAGCTTGGAATTGGCAGTTTCCGAAGATATGCTTGGTCGCGTCTTTTCCGGCATGGGCGAACCCATTGACGGTGGTGCAAAAATCATTGCATCCAAAAAAATGGATATCAACGGTTTGCCCATCAACCCTTATGCAAGAGATTACCCCAACGAATTTATTCAAACAGGCATTTCTTCCATTGACGGTCTTAACACCCTTGTTCGTGGTCAAAAATTGCCCGTATTTTCAGCAAGTGGTTTGCCTCACGCACAACTTGCAGCACAAATTGCCCGTCAAGCAAAAGTTTTGGGCAGTGACGAAAAATTCGCCGTTGTCTTTGGCGCAATGGGTATCACTTATGAAGAAGCCGACTTCTTTATTCAAGACTTTAGAAAAACAGGCGCAATCGAACGTGCAGTTTTGTTTATGAACCTAGCAAACGACCCTGCAATTGAACGTATTGCAACCCCTCGTATGGCATTGACAGCCGCCGAATATTTGGCATTCGAAATGGATATGCACGTCTTGGTTATCTTGACTGACATCACCAACTATGCCGAAGCATTGCGCGAAACGTCCGCCGCAAGAAAGGAAGTCCCCGGCAGACGTGGTTATCCTGGATATATGTACACAGACTTGGCAAGTTTGTACGAAAGAGCAGGTCGTATCAAAGGCAAAAAGGGAAGCATCACACAAATCCCCATTTTGTCCATGCCCGAAGACGACAAAACTCACCCCATTCCCGACTTGACAGGTTACATCACCGAAGGACAAATCATTTTGTCCAGAGAACTTTACAAAAAAGGCTTTTTGCCTCCCGTTGACGTATTGCCCAGTTTGTCCCGTTTGAAAGACAAAGGTATTGGCGCAGGAAAAACTCGTGAAGACCATGCTCGTACCATGAACCAATTGTTCTCGGCATACGCAGAAGGTAAATCGGCAAAAGAACTTGCGGCAATTTTGGGCGAAGCAGCATTGTCCGATACAGACAAGTTGTACGCAAAATTTGCAGTAGAATTTGAAAAACAATATATCAACCAAGGCTTCACAACCAACCGTACAATTGAAGAAACACTCAATTTGGGTTGGAAATTGTTGGGTATTTTGCCCAGAAGCGAACTCAAACGTATTTCCGACGCAATGTTGGACAAATATTACAAACCTTACGTGGAGTAATTTTTTAGATGGCTCGTTTAAACGTCAACCCCACCCGTATGGAGTTGAAACGCCTTAAAGGCAGACTCAAAACGGCGACAAGGGGCTACCAACTTTTAAAAGATAAAACTGATGAAATGGTTCGTCGTTTTATAATAATTGCACGCAAAAACAAGCAACTTCGTCAAGAAGTGGAAAAAGAACTTGTCTTTGCGTTGCAAAACTTTGCATTGGCGAAATCTCTCACCGACTCAACACAGGTGGAAGAGGCCTTTTTGATGCCTTCAAAAACAATCAAATTGCAATGCAAAAAGTCGGTTATTATGAACGTTCCCGTCCCTGATATCACCATTTCCCAACAACAAAGCCAAGGTTTACCTTACAGTTTTTTAAGTATGACGGCAGACATGGACAGCGTTGTCTTTGCCATGGACAAATTGTTGGAAAAAATGATTCAACTTGCCACGGTGGAAAAAACTTGCAATATGTTGGCAGACGAAATTGAAAAAAACAAACGCCGTGTCAACGCATTGGAAAACATCATGATTCCTCAAATGCAAGAAACCATCAAATACATTGCAATGAAGTTGGACGAAGACGAACGTGCATCCACGGTGCGTTTGATGAAGGTAAAATCCATTATTCAAAAGGAAAGAAATTAGTTGACAACGTGTTGTTTTTCTTTACAATGGCCAACAAGTTTGCTATAATTTCTACAATTAAATAGCTTAGCAACTTAATAAGATTGTTTGCAGTTTTTTTGCGAGCAATCTTTTTTAATAAAAAGGAGGAAAATATGACTGATAAAATTCTGTACGAAGGCTTGACTTATGACGACGTTTTGATTATTCCTGCAGAATCTAGTGTTTTGCCTGCAGAAGTAGATTTAAGTGTGGATTTGTGCAAGGGAATCAAACTCAACATCCCCTTTATGACGGCAGCCATGGACACAGTTACCGAGTACAAAATGGCAATTGCCATTGCAAGAGAAGGTGGTTTGGGCATTATTCACAAAAATATGTCCATTGAACAACAAGCCGAACAAGTTGACAAGGTAAAAAGAAGTGAACACGGCGTCATCACCGATCCTTTCTTCCTTCATCCCGAAAATATGGTCACCGATGCTTTGGCATTGATGCAAAAATATCGCATTTCCGGTGTTCCCATCGTAAATGAAAAAGGTGTTTTGGTTGGCATTTTGACAAACCGCGACCTTCGTTTTGAAACAAATTACAATCAACCTATCCAAAACGTTATGACGAAAGAAAAACTTATCACAGCACCCGTTGGCACAACACTTGCCGAAGCCCAAAAGATTTTGGGACAACACCGCATTGAAAAGTTGCCTATAGTTGACGAAAACGGCGTTTTGAAAGGTCTTATCACAATCAAGGATATTGAAAAATCCATCAAATACCCCAACTCTGCAAAGGATGCAAAAGGTCGTTTGCTTGTTGCAGCAGCAGTTGGCACGGCAAGTGACACAATGCAACGTGTAGATGCTCTTGTAAAAGCACAAGTTGACGTCATTGCGGTAGATACGGCACACGGCCACAGCCACAAAGTTATCAACGTAGTAAAAGAAATTCGTCAAAAATATCCTACACTTCCCATCATTGCAGGCAACGTTGCAACGTATGAAGCAACAAAAACGTTGTACGAAGCAGGAGCAGATATCGTAAAAGTAGGCATTGGTCCCGGTTCCATTTGCACGACACGTGTTGTCGCAGGCATTGGTGTTCCCCAATTTACTGCAGTTTTGCAATGTGCAAAAGCAGCAAAAGAATTCGGCAAAACAATCATTGCAGACGGCGGTATCAAATACAGCGGTGACATCACAAAAGCATTGGGCGCAGGTGCACAATGCGTTATGATGGGCAGTTTGTTTGCAGGTACAACCGAATCCCCCGGCGAAATGGAAATTTATCAAGGCAGAAGCTTCAAAGTCTATCGTGGCATGGGTTCTTTGGCGGCAATGGCAAAAGGTAGCAAAGACAGATATTTCCAAGAAGACAACAAAAAGTTTGTTCCCGAAGGTGTTGAAGGTCGTGTTCCTTACAAAGGAGATCTTTGCGAAATGGTATATCAACTTCGTGGTGGCGTAGCAAGTGGTATGGGTTATGCAGGACAAAAAGACGTCAAAGGTATGAACGAAAACGTTCGTTTTGTCCGCATCACAAACGCAGGTTTGATTGAAAGTCACCCTCACGACATTTCCATCACAAAAGAATCCCCCAACTACACAACAAAATTGTAAAAATGATTCAAAGAATAGATGGAAAAACGCCTTTCGGTGGCGATTATACTGAAATATCCTTTTTTGACAAAGAAGGAAAGGAAGTGGAAAAGCAATTTGCCACAAAGCTTGTGGTAAAGGAATTTACCAATGAAGGTAAACTTGTCCACGAAACGGTCATGACCAAAAAAGAAAAATAACAAAAAGCACAAGCAACTTTGCTTGTGTTTTTTTTAAGGAAATATCAAATAAAAAAGGTTACAATTGTATTGCAACAAAAGAATTGCATTTTTGAATAGTCAGTGCTTTACTGAAAATTCACTTTGTTGTAAAATAGAGTAAAATTTTTGACCATTAGGTCAATAATAGATTTGTAAAGGATATCTTTTACTAAAGAGGTTATTATGCGCAATAAAATTTTCAAAACGATTGCACTTGCGTTGATATTGGTGTTTATCCTCGGCCTTACGGCAGGTTGCTTTTCCCAAGTGGAATTTGCCTACATCAACGGAGTGTTATCTTACAAAAATCAACAAGGCGAGTGGATTCCCCTTGAAGGCAACGACAGTTCCGTGTCCTTTTCCGTCATAGACGGCAATCTTTGCTATCTTGACGATTTGGGCAATTGGGTGGAAGTTGACCAAGGCAGTGACGTCGTTTTTTCCATTAGAAATGGAAAACTTTGTTACTATTCCAACGGAAGTTGGGTGGAAGTTGGTGGCGACAGCACGGTTACTGTGGAAGGCAACAGCCAAATTGTAGATTTATATTTGCAATCGGTACAATCAGGTTATTCGGGTTCTATTTTCGATTTCATTGACGAGTTGGAACAAGCAACCCACGATTTCCAAATACACGACGACGTTTTTGTGTCTGTACAACAAAACCTCGGTTGTGTTGTGTCAGTTTGGTGCGAAAACAACAATGCGTCTTCGGCAGGCAGTGGCGTCATCATTGATTTGGACAAAGAAAACGGCAACGCCTACGTCATTACCAACTGTCACGTTGTCTATGACGATTACACAGGCAGATTTTTCTCGGATATTTACGTTGCATTGTACGGACAAGAATATTCCGAAACACTCATTGAAACGGAACTTGTCGGTGGTTTGCAAACGTACGACATTGCAGTTTTGAAGGTGGAAAACAGCGACGTCATCAAAAACAGCCACGTTACACAAGCAGTCGTTTGTCAAGACCAAACGGCATACGTTGGCGAAACGGTCTATGCAATTGGCAACCCCGACGGTGCAGGTATTGCAGTCACAATGGGCATTGTCAGTGTGGACAGCGAAACAATCACAATGCCGGGCATCAAAAACAGTCGCATTGAAATTGATTACAGAGAAATTCGTGTAGATGCACCCATCAACAGTGGCAATAGCGGTGGCCCTTTGTTCAACAGCAAAGGTCAAGTCATTGGCATTGTCAATGCAAAAAATACCGAAAATGAAAACATGGGCTACGTTTTGCCCATTAACCCCAGTTATTTGGCAGCACTCAAATTGATTGAAACCTATCAAAACAACGGAAGCAACTCCTCCGTTGGCGTTGTTAGAAAGGTTTTGATGGGAGTCACAATTCAAATTGCCAGTTCAACGGCAGTTTTTGAAGATGGCAAGACTTTCATCAAAGAAACAATCCAAGTTGTCAGCACCGAAGCTGGTAGCGTAAGCCGTGGTGTGTTGCTTCAAGGAGATACCCTTGTATCCATCATCATTGACGGAGTGGAATACGAAATTACTCGTTTGCACACCGTTACCGAAAACATATTGCGTTGCTCAGTTGGCGATACAATTCAAATGAAACTTGTTCGCGATGGCGAAACGTTGACAGTCAGCATTACTTTTGGCGAAAGCAACACGGCAACAATTGACTAAAAAAAGTAAAAATAAAAAAGCCTCAACAGTTTGTTGAGGCTTTTTGTTTTATGCAAAACAATTAGATTTTGTCGTTGGAACCCAAAACGTTGATGATCTTTCTTTTGACCATTTCTTTGATTGCTTTTCTTGCAGGAGCAAGATAGTTTCTGGGGTCAAATCCTTCGGGGTGTTCTGTAAAGTATTTTCTGATTTCTGCTGTGCAAGCAAGTCTGATGTCAGAGTCAATGTTGATTTTGCAAACTGCTCTTTTTGCTGCTTCACGCAACATTTCTTCGGGAACACCTTTTGCGCCGGGCATATTTCCGCCGTATTTGTTGATTTGTTCAACAAATTCTTGGGGAACGGAACTTGCACCGTGCAAAACGATGGGGAAACCGGGCAAACGTTTGGAAACTTCTTCCAAAATGTCAAATCTAAGTTGAGGTTCGCCTTTGAACTTGAATGCGCCGTGGCTTGTACCAATAGAGATTGCCAAAGAGTCAACGCCTGTGCGGTTTACAAATTCTTCAACTTGTGCAGGGTTTGTGTAACTGCCAAATTCGTTGGAAACGTGTTCTTCAACACCGGCAAGCGTACCCAATTCTGCTTCAACAACGACACCGTGTTCGTGAGCGTAATCTGCAACTTTTTTGGACAATGCAATGTTTTCTTCAAAAGGAAGGGAGCTTGCGTCAATCATAACGGATGTAAAACCATCGTCAATACATTGTTTGCAAAGTTCAAAGCTGTCACCGTGGTCAAGGTGCAAGCAGATGGGCAAATCACTTTCGATCAAAGCTGCTTCAACCAATTTTTTAAGGTATGTAACGTTTGCGTAATTTCTTGCGCCTTTGGAAACTTGCAAGATAACGGGAGATTTTGTTTCCGTTGCTGCTTCGATAATACCTTGGATGATTTCCATGTTGTTGACGTTAAATGCGCCAATTGCGTAGCCACCTTCATAGGCCTTTTTGAACATTTCTTTACTTGTTACAAGGGGCATAATTTATTCCTCCAAAATTAGTTTAGTGTTTAACGAGGCAAAGGTTTGATAATATTTAATCAAAATTATTGTCAAAACCGAAGTGCCGTGCTATAATACTAAAGGTATTGTAACACAACAAAGTTTTTAAGTAAAGCAATATCAAATTATTCAATTTATGTAATTTATTAACTTGGAGGTTAACAAATATTATGGCAAAGAAAAACGTAAGAGTAGCAATCAATGGCTTCGGTAGAATTGGCCGTTTGGCATTCAGACAAATGTTCGGCGCAGAAGGTTATGAAATCGTCGCAATCAACGACTTGACAGAACCCAAAATGCTTGCACACTTGCTCAAATATGACAGCTGCCAAAAAAGATATGCTTTGTGCGACAAAGTTTCCTGCACAGAACATTCTATCATCGTTGATGGTCACGAAATCGAAATCTACAAAGAAAAAGATGCAATCAACCTTCCTTGGAAAGCACTTGACGTAGATATGGTTTTGGAATGCACAGGCTTCTACACAAAGAAAGAAAAAGCAGAAGCACACATTCAAGCAGGCGCAAAGAAAGTTATCATCTCCGCACCCGCAGGCAATGACCTTCCTACAGTTGTTTACGGCGTAAACGAAAACATCTTGAAGGCAGAAGACACAGTTATCTCCGCAGCAAGCTGTACAACAAACTGCTTGGCACCCATGGCAAAAGCACTCAACGATTATGCACCCATCCAAAGTGGTATCATGATCACAGTTCACGCATACACAGGCGACCAAATGGTCCTTGACGGTCCTCACCGCAAAGGCGATTTGAGACGTGCAAGAGCAGCAGCATGCAACATCGTTCCCAACAGCACAGGCGCAGCAAAAGCAATCGGTTTGGTAATTCCCGAACTTTCCGGCAAACTTATCGGTTCTGCACAAAGAGTTCCCGTTCCCACAGGTTCCTCCACAATTTTGATTGCAGTCGTTAAAGGCAAAGACGTAACAAAAGAAAGCATCAACGAAGTAATGAAAGCAGCATCCAACGCATCTTTCGGTTACACAGAAGACTTGCTTGTTTCCAGTGACATCATCGGTATCACAGAAGGTTCCTTGTTTGATGCAACACAAACCATGGTCACAAAAGTTGACGACGACACATACCAAGTACAAGTTGTTTCCTGGTATGACAACGAAAACAGCTACACATCCAACATGGTTAGAACAATCAAATACTTTGCAGAACTCAACTAATTTCTATAAAGTAAAAACACACAATACGGAAAAACCCTTGTGGTTTTTCCGTATTTTTTTTGCTATTTTTGTCAACACTCAAATCACGCAACGAGGTGAAAAGTGATGCAAAAATTGGCAACAGCAAAAGAGCTATTTGAAAAACTTGATCAAATTTTTTCTGCAAAGTGGGACAAACAAAAGAAACTGTCTTTGTTTGCCACCGAAAAAGCACTTAACAAAGTGTGTTTGACCTCTCCCAAGACGGAAAGACAACTCCGACTTTTTCATGAGTTTGACAACTTTGCATATTTGTTTGAAAGGGTGTTGTCTATTACAAAAAACAAACCGTTGCTCCCTGCCGACAAAAAACAAACAAGGTTGGAAAAAATATGTCAAACCATTGCAACGTGTACGGCGTTTTGTTTGTCAAGTGAGCAATATCAACAAATAAAACTGCATTGTACCAACAGAAATCTGCTTACTCAAAAAGAAGTGGGTTTATTTGACACGGTATATGCTTTGGAGAAGTGCAATTATTATGCGCAAAGTTACTTTGACCAAAGAAACGTTGCAAAGTTGCTTTCGGGGCTTTTGCCATCACAGGCGCAAAAAAATACTCACTACACAAAGTGCGATTTTGTTTTTGACAACGTCGCATATGGGGTGGATTGTTTGGGCGAAAGTGCCGTTTTTTCAAAAGGTGAACACTTTTTGGGATTGTCGCAAAAGGTTTTTTTGAAAAAGAAAAACGTTTTGGATACTTTTGATGCCGTTTGTTTTGGCAAAAATACTGCAACATTTGTTGCCGAAAACGAAAATCTTTCGTGTCAAGTGCAAAGAGTTTTTCAAAACGGAGATTTTCACAACCTATCCTTTCAACCAAAGAAAGACGGCGAATACGAATTTGTGTTGAATTTGTCTTTGCCCAAACATGGTGTTGTTTCTCATTTTATTTTGCATGACGCACACTGTTTTTGCATACAGCAAAAGTCGGCAACTCGTTACGTTGGCGTGATGCTTCTCAAAGAAAATGCTCAGCCGTCTGCAAACGTTTTGCAACAAAGATACGTTTGTGATGCTCGTATTTGCCACAAAACGACGTTGGCAAAGGACAGAAAATACTCATTTTCGTGGGCCGTGGTGTATGCTGATGACGTTGGTCTTTTGGGCGAAAAACTTGCTGACGCCACTCGATTTGGCGCAACAAAACTTTGGCAAGGTTTTGACACGTTGGCAAAAGCCAAAGAGTTTGTGTATTTGCCAATTTCCAAATACAACTGCTCGTCACTTAAAGAAATCGTTTTGCCCGAAGCACAACGAAAGTTTGATTTCCGTTTGGGCGAAGGCAATTTGGCGTTGCTCGTAGATAGCAAAAAAGGAATAGCGCCCCTTTTAGACGGATTTGTTTTTGGTACAGGGGGAGTAAATTTGATTTTTGTGGACAACTTTGGCAACGTTGCAAACCTTTTGACTTCTGCTCAAAAGGTGCAAGATAACTTTGCCTTTTACAGTCAAAGTGGTGTTGAGGTGGAAATTGCTTGTCAAAATTCAATCACTATGGATGCAAAATCCGCAAAAAACGGCAAACTTTTGTTTTTTGTAAAATTTGAAAGGCTTTCCAAAGTAAAAATGGAAAATAACGTTTTTTACGTCAACGATGGCAAACGAAAGTACACTATAAAAATAGACGGCAAAATATTTGGTTTTACCACCAATTTGTTGGAGTGTTCCATAAACAAAATGCGTTTGAAAATGTCGCAAAATATTGAAGCGGGGCAAGGATTGTGTTTGTGCTTGTCAAAGGAGGCAACCATCACTTTGCAAAACCAAGCAAGCACACCCTTTGCCGTTGCCACGCCGTTATTGAAAGAAAGCGTTTTGTCCACTTGCTTAAACTATCTAAACGACAAAAATGCTTTTGAATTGCATCATCAACTTAAAAAACCCGACGCATTGACTTTGTCTGCCATTTGCTTTACAAACCAAGATTTTGTGTATAATTACGTAAAAAAACACTTTACTCAAAATTACGTTGACACGTTTGAAAGTGCTTATTACAACAGCGTAGGACAATTGTCTTACACACAAGATAAAATGTTGTTGCCCCTTTCTGCAATTTACTACACAATGCTTTCAGGGGATAAAAGTTTGTGGACGCCTGCTTTTGAAAGTTTTTGCAAAAATCTATTTTTCTTTTGTGACGAACAAGGGCAAAACCTTTGTGTAAAAGCGTTGGCGTTGAAAAAATATACCGAAATTTTTTCCAAAGACAAGGTGCGTGTTTTGTCGTTGTATGCGCAAATAAAAGAGCGTATTTCTTTGGACAAGGCTTTGTACCATTTTGCACAAGCGATTGGGGCTGTTCCTTTGGAAAATCCTACCAAAGAAAACCTTAAATCATTGTTTTTGCAATACAACGCAAAAGGGAGTTTTTATTACGTTTCGCAGTTGGAAAATCTTTATGGTTTTTCTTTGGTATGCGACAAACTATCCTTTATGCCACAAAGTCAGGATTTTCAACCGGAAAGTTTGTCTCTTGTATATAAAGGCAAAAAATTCGTCACTGAATTTAATAAAGGCGAAAACAACAAAATGGTGCTAAACGGAATAACCTATTTCCAAGGTCTTGATGCAAGTCAAGTCAAAAAAGCAAACAACTATCTCACGGTACAATACTGATTGTTTAATTGGAATAAAAACAATATCTACAAAAAAGAACGGCCTTTAGAGCTTCACTCTAAAGGACAGTTTAAAAATATGGCATACCTCTTTCGAGATATGCCGTATTTTTGCATTTATGTCCACAAGTGCAGTGCTTGTCAGAAAAATTGACAATACATAGATGAACGTAAAAAAGCCTCCCTTTAAACAAGGGAGGCTTGGCATTAAGCGATTATTTATCGTGTTGTTTTGATAAAATGCAATTCAATTCATATAAAGCAGTCTTGTTGGAATCCCATTGCAATCTTTCTCTTGCTTCTTTGTATGGGAGCCAAACAAGTTCCGTATGTTCATCAGATAAAATAAGCTCGTCGGTACATTCAAAGCCGAATGAATATTCGGGGATGACATACATATCATCAGACCAACCATAAAAATGTCTGAGAGGGAATATCTCAACGGGAATGTGGCACATTGACTTTAGTGAAATAATATGATCTATAGCAACACCGCCTTCTTCCATAATTTCTCTTTTTGCCGTCTCTTCTGGATTTTCTTTATCTTCGCCACCTCCGGCGATAAATTGCCACTGGTCATAATCTGAACGATGTAAAACACAATATATAGGCGTTTCGTTTTTATATTTATATGGGATTGCAAGTATTTGAAATGGCGCTCTCATAACAATCTCCTTTATTACAAGTTACAAATGAACATCAAACAATTTCTATACACCTATTATAGCAAAAAATCGCAGAAAATCAATCTGCGGTTTCTATGTTTTCATTTTCTTTGTTATGACCAATAGAAAACTTGTGTTTCTTTCCTGTCGGCAACTAACGAACACCCAAAACGGTTCTTAAGGGTACGCTCCATTTTGTCCGTTCTTTTTGTTTAGCTAAAAAATCCACCTGCAAGGACAAGTGTAGAAAAAGGGTGTGCACAAAATTTTTATCAAACTAAATAGTGTAAAAAATGTTTTGGGAAAAGGGCAAAAGCAAGTTGCCATTTTGAATTAATATGTTTATAATTATACGGTATGGAATTTGTAAAGATTGGCATTTTTTCAGACGTTCATGGCAACTTGGAAGCACTCAAAAAGGTTTTTCATGTTTTTGAAAGTCAAGGTTGCAGTGAAATTTTTAATCTTGGGGACACTGTCAGTTTGGGTGGTTACTCAAAAGAGTGTTTGGAATTTGTCTTGTCCAAAACCAATTGTGTAAACCTTTTGGGCAATCACGACAAAGATTATTTGGACAATACTTACGAGCAAAAGCAATATTCTCACACGACAACAGGGCACAAAAAGGCAGTTTTTGCTCAACTTGGCGAAAGCTACCGCAAATATGTAAAAGAATTTCCTTTGTACGTGGAAAAAGAATACTTTGGCTTGAAGGTGGCCTTTATGCATTATGCTTTGACGGGCAACCCCGACTGGCCTTTCCAATTTTTGCAAGTGGCACCAACAGACGAAAAATTTGACGAAATGTTTTCTTTTTGTCAAAGCGACTTGATTTTCTTTGGTCACAAGCATGAATTGTGCAATTTGGTTGGCAAAACCAACAAAATGTATTGTGACGTAGGAAGTGCAGGTTGTCATCCCAGAAACACGGCAGAGTGTGTCGTGCTTACAATTTACGAGGACAAAAGTTATTGCCTTTCGCGCATTGCCACGCCTTACAATCGTTTTGATACTTTACAAAAAATGCACAGTTTAGATATGCCCGATTCACAGTATATTTTTGATTTTTATTATGATCGCAAAGACGTTTAACCAAAGCAACACGTAGGGGAGGAAAAAGATGAAAATTGGTTTTGACAGCGACAAATATAAATTGTTGCAATCGCAAAAAATTGAAGAGCGCATTGAGTATTTTGGTGGCAAACTCTATTTGGAGTTTGGTGGCAAATTGCTTGACGACTTTCATGCAAGCCGAGTTTTACCCGGTTTTTTGCCTGACAGCAAAATTCAAATGTTGGCACACTTGAAAGATTCTGCCGAAATCGTCGTTGTCGTCAGCGCAAAAGATATCACGGCAAACAAGCTTAGAAGCGACCTTGGAATTACCTATCAAGAAGACGTTTTGCGTATCATTGACCTTGTTCAAGGTTATGGATTGTACGTATCAGGCGTCGTCATTTCCCACTTCCAACCGGACAATGAACAAGTGCAACACTACATCAAACGTCTTACAAAATTGGGTATGCCTGTTTACAAACACTATTACATCAAAGGCTATCCCACCGACGTTGAAAAAATTGTTTCGGAAGAAGGCTATGGCAAAAACGATTACATCAAGACGACTCGTCCCTTGGTGGTTGTTACAGCCCCCGGTCCCGGTTCGGGCAAAATGGCAACTTGCTTGTCGCAACTTTATCACGATTACAAAAAAGGTATCAAAGCCGGTTATGCAAAGTTCGAAACCTTCCCCATTTGGAACTTGCCCCTCAACCATTTGGTAAACGTAGCATACGAAGCGGCAACGGCCGACTTGAAAGACGTAAACATCATTGACCCTTGGCACTATCAAGCCTATGGCAAAACGGCAATCAACTACAATCGTGACGTGGAAATTTTCCCTGTCTTAAACCATTTGTTCAAACAACTTATGGGTGGCGAATCCCCTTACAAATCGCCCACCGATATGGGTGTAAATATGGTTGGTTTTTGCATCAGTGACGACCAAGCATGTCAAGAGGCCGCCCGACACGAAATCGTAAGACGCTACTACAAGGCGGTGGTGGCTCAAAGACGTGGAGCAGACAACGAAGGCGAATTGGAAAAAATCAATTTGATTATGCACAATTTCTCCATTGACAAACACGATTTGCCCGTTGCTCGTGTTGCAAACCAATATCGTGAAAAAAACGGTGTGTCGGCAGCAGCAATTGAACTTGCCGACGGAACAATTGTCACAGGTAAAAAATCCGACCTTATTGGTTGTGCATCGGCAGTACTTCTCAACGCGTTAAAGACGTTGGCAGGCGTGAACGATTCGGTAAAACTTATTCCCCACTCGTCCTTTGAACCTATTCAAAATCTCAAAACGCAATATTTAGGAAGTTTCAACCCTCGCCTTCACACGGACGAATGTCTTATTGCCCTTTCCATTACGGCATTGACCGACCCCGTTGCACAAAAAGTAATTCAACAATTGCCAAAGCTTAAAGGTTGCCAAGTGCATACCACCGACATTTTGTCCCCCGTTGACGAAAAGGTATTTAGAAAGTTGGGAATGTACTTAACAAGCGAACCTACTTACAGCACTAAAAAACTTTTCCACAATTAAAAAGAGTAAATTGAAACACAACAAGAGCAAAAGAAATTTTGCTCTTGTTTTTTTTGTGTCAACTTTCAAGCTTTGCAAAAAGAACGTTTAAATTGCAAATATTTACAAAAAAGTAAACAAGGTTGTTGACAAGTTCATTAAAGCAGTTTATACTACACTTACTAAACCCGTTACGGGTTAGGAAGGTTAGCTATGAAAACAAATATGGTCAAATTCGCATTTGCATCTTACTACTATTTTTATTACAGCTTTATTTCGTTGTAATATGTCTTTGTTGTAGTAAATTTGTTTTCAATTTTAGTTAAATCAACGTACCGCAACAAAAAGAGTGTTGTGGTATTTTTTTATTTCAACCTCTTTTTGAAAAAGAGTTTTGGAGGAAAGAATTATGAAAAAATTGTTAGCAGTTATTTTGGCAGTAGTTTTGGCTTTGTCCGTAACAACGTTGGTGGCATGTCAACCAACGGCAGATATCAACGTCGGCATTTTGCAAGTTGCCACGCACACAGCATTGGACGGCGCAAGACAAGGCTTCAAAGAAGTTGTTCAAGCTTGGGCAGATGAAGTCGGAAAGACGGTTGCCTTCCACGAACAAAATGCAAACGGCGATCCCAACAATGAAACTACTTTGGCACAAACGCTCGTTGCACAAAATCACGATCTTTTGTTGGGCATTGCAACGTCTTCTGCACAAGCATTGTACAGCAACACGCAAAGCATTCCCGTTTTGTACACGGCAGTTACCAACCCTGCAGTTGACTTGGCAGGTTTGGGCACAATTCAAGGTGTAAGTGATATGAACCCCGTTGCACAACAAATTCAATTGGTAAAAACCGTTGTTGAAGCAATGCACCCCGAAAAAGAAACAATCAAATTGGCATTTGTTTTTAACGGCAGTGAAACAAACTCTCTTGAACAAGTAAACCTTGCAAAGGCAGAATGTGCTCGTTTGGGTGGTTTTACCACGGTTGACGTTACGGCAAGTTCTTCCAACGATATTGCAACGGCATTGGCAAGCAATCAAATGCAAGCCGTAGATTGCATTTACGTTCCCACAGACAACTTGATGGCAGAAAATATGAACATCATTTACGCATACTCCACACCCAACAATATTCCCGTGATTTGTGGCGAATCCGGTATGTGTGATGCTGGCGAAGGTACGGCAACGTTTGGTATTGACTACTATTTGTTGGGTCAACAAGTAGGCGAAATGGCAATTGAAATTTTGGAAGGCAAAACCTTGGACAATCCTAACCAATTTTACACTCGTCAATGTGAATTTTTCATCAATGAAGAAAATGCACTTGCAATGGGTATGACACAAACACAAATTGACCAAATCAAAGACGCATTTCAAGGGGAATAATTTTTTATGGCACAATTTCTAAATGCATCGGTCGGTGGCATTTCGCTCGGTCTTATTTGGGGCGTGCTTGCCGTCGGCGTATATTTGACCTATCGCATATTGGACTTTGCCGACCTTACCGTTGACAGTTCTTTGGCAACGGGTGGTGTTGTTACTGCGGTGCTTATTGCAAACGGTTGCACACCAATTTTGGCTTTGTTGGCATCATGTCTTGCAGGTTCTTGTGCAGGACTTATTACGGCATTGCTCAACACAAAACTCAAAATTCCTGCAATTTTGGCGGGTATTTTGACAATGTCGGCACTTTATTCCATCAATTTGAAAATACTTGGCAACCGTGCCAACGTATCTTTCTTTGGCAAACCCACAATCAACGGCTATTGGGCAGACCTTTTCAACTTGTCTTTGATTGACGACAAAAACGTACTTAGCATCATCACCTGCGTGATTGTTTGCAGTGCAGTAGTCGGTTTTTTGTATTGGTTTTTCGGTACGGAATTTGGTTGCTCGGTACGTGCAACAGGTTTCAACAGTACGATGGCAAAAGCACAAGGTATCAACACCGATTTGACCAAAATCGTTTGCCTTATGATAAGCAACGGCTTGGCAGGTTTGGCAGGTGGCTTGTTGGCACAACACAACCAAAGTGGTGACGTCAATATGGGTACAGGCACCATCGTCATTGGCTTGGCATCGGTAATTTTGGCAGAAACGGTAATTCGTGATAGATTTTCTTTCTGGCTTAAACTTGCATTGGTTGTTTTGGGAAGCGTTGCCTATCGTTTGATTTTCACCTTTGCAGTTCAAATGGGCATGCACACAAACGACCTAAAACTTGTTGCCACGGCAATCATCGTAATTGCTTTGACGGTACCTTTGATTAAGAAAAAAATTGCACACAAAAAATTGAAAGGAGGTTTGAACAATGTTAAAAATTGAAAACCTCACAAAGATATTTAACGTCGGCGAAACAACGGAAAAAACGGCACTCAACAACGTCAGTTTGACTTTGGAAGAAGGCGATTTTCTCACCATAATTGGTGGCAACGGTGCAGGTAAATCTACTTTGCTCAACTGCATTTCCGGAGTATTGTCCGTTGACAATGGCACAATCAGTTTGGACGGAGAAGACGTCACTCATCTTGCCGAATACAAACGAGCAAAATACGTCAGCCGTGTTTTCCAAAATCCACTGGATGGCACAGCAGGTGGCATGAACATTGAAGAAAACCTTGCATTAGCCTTCCGTCGTGGCAAAAAACGTGGTTTGGGCTGGGGAATAACCAAGGAAGAAAGAGTGCTTTTTCACAAACTTTTGTCTGAAACAGGTTTGGGCTTGGAATCTCTTATGGCACAAAAAGTTTCCACGTTGTCGGGTGGCCAACGTCAAAGTTTGGCACTTATTATGGCAGTTTTGGTGCAACCCAAAATTTTGTTGTTGGATGAACACACGGCAGCGCTTGACCCCAAAACGGCAAAAACGGTTTTGGAATTGACGCAAAAATTCACAAAAGACAGCAAATTCATCACAATTATGGTAACTCACAATATGAACGATGCCATCAAAATCGGCAACAAACTTGTTATGATGAACCAAGGCAACGTTGTTTTCCAAGCAAGTGGCCAAGAAAAACAAAACCTCAAAGTGGTGGATCTCATTTCCAAGTTTTCCGAAGTTGGCGCAGAACTCAACGATAGAATTTTGCTCAACAGCTAACAATTCTTTTTCTCAATACACTTACAGCCGTCACAAAAGTGACGGCTGTTTTTTTTAGTTTAAACGTGATGTAAGTTAATTATTTTTATATATTGAAAAATATTTAACCTGTGGTATAATAGCATCAAGGAGAAGTCCAATGAAAGTTTTGATTATTGACGATGAAAAACAACTCGTTTCGGCGTTGACAGCCATTTTCAACAAAAATCAAATAACAACCGACTGTGCTTACGATGGCGAAGAAGGATTGGAATACGTTTTGACTCAATTATACGACGTAATTGTTTTGGACGTTATGCTTCCCAAACTCAATGGCTTTGAAGTGCTTAAAAAGATGCGACAAAAGGGCATTTCAACACCCGTTTTGCTGTTGTCGGCAAAAAGTGAAACGGCAGACAAAATTGAAGGTTTGGAAACGGGTGCCGACGATTACCTTACAAAACCTTTTGACAGCAGAGAGTTGATTGCTCGTATCAAAGCATTGACAAGGCGCAAAGGGGCGTTTTTTGGCAACGATTTGTCATTTGGCGATTTGGTGCTTAACACCGACACGCACAAACTCAGTTGTGGAAACAAAGATATTTCTTTAGGAAGCAAAGAATATCAAATTATGGAAATGCTGTTGCGCAACACAGAAAGAATAATATCAAAAGACCTTATCATTGAAAAAGTGTGGGGTTTTGATTCGGAAGTGGAATACAACAACGTAGAAGTCTATCTTTCCTTTTTGCGTCGCAAATTGACTTCACTATCAAGCAAGGTTGTTATTCGCCCCATAAGAAGTGTGGGCTATAAATTGGAACTAGAAAATGATTGAAAAAACTAGAAAAAAATTTGTATGGTTGACAATGTGTCTATTGGCAGTCGTTTTTTCAGCCCTTTTGTTGGGTACAAGTGCCAGTGTATACGTTATGTTTAATTACGGCATGTCGCAAAATTTGCAAGAACGTGCCGAGTTCGTTTTTGAAACGGGTTCGGCAGAACTTGGCGTGGAACAATTTGATTTGGCAGACGAAGCGCGAACGTTTATTGCCACAAAGTCCGTTGACGGCGAGTGGGAATTGTCCTTTTCAAACGACTTTTTTGAGCAAGAAGAAGTGGAAAGGTATTTGACGAAAATTGTACAAAATAAGAAGAACCGTGGTCATATAAACGAATTGTATTTTATCAAACAAACTCAAGGGTCGCAAACTGTTGTCGTCGGCATAGACACTTCCTTTGAATTGATACAATTTGGCCGAATTGTGTCTTTGGGCGCAATAATGGTTGTGCTTTCTCTTTTGCTTTTGTACGTTATTGTAACGATGGTTTCGTGGTGGATAATACGGCCTCTTTCAACGGCGTTTACCAAGCAAAAGCAGTTTGTTTCTGATGCAAGTCACGAACTTAAAACACCCCTTACCATTATCAATGCAAACGTAGATGCTCTGTGCAGTGACGTGGGCGAAAACAAGTGGACGGAAAACATTTTGTCCCAAACAAGACGTATGAACGGGCTTGTAGTGGACATGCTTGCTTTGGCAAAATTAGAAGAAGAACAACCGCCCAAAAGTCACAAATTTGACATGTCGTCAACAATCAAAAACACCTTGTTGTCCTTTGAATCGGTTGCCTTTGAAAAGGGAAAAACGCTTGAAATAGATGTGGAAGAAGGCGTTGAATTTGTTGGCGCAGAACAAGAAGTGCAACAAGTTGTTGCCATTTTGTGCGACAACGCCATAAAACACGGTGACGAAAAAACCACTATTCGTGCAAATTTTTCCACTCACCCTTTGCGTTTTTCCATTTCCAACAAAGGGACGGATTTTTCCGAAAAAGAAACGCAAAAAGTATTTGAAAGATTTTGGCGAAGTGACCAATCACGCGACAGAAAAACAGGTGGCAGTGGTTTGGGATTGTCCATTGCAAGGGGGCTTTGCGACAAAAACAAGTGGAAAATTAAGGCGCAAAGTCAAGAAAACGTAATCACTTTCGTAGTAAATTTTGCCAATAAATAAAAGGCGTTTTTAGTTTCATTTTTATTTAAATAAAACCCACCGACAAGTCGTTTTTGCTTTGAGTCGGTGGGTATTTTTGTTGAAAAGTTTTTATAAAAGTGTAAATTTAAACAGCAAAAATGATGAACGAAAAAAAGTAATTTTGAGCAAATTTAGCGTTTTATCAACAAAAAATTGTCAAAATTTAGCAGATTTGACCGTTTAAGTTTGTTTTAAAACGGTCACTCTTTTTGTCCAAAAAGTGACTGCAAAAAGGTTTCGGGTGGGCTTTCCACAAGACAAACAAAAGGCAAAGCACTTTGGTCGGCTTGATACATATTCACGGTCAGTTGACGAGTTTGATTGACGTAAATTACACAGTTGACGATTGCCGTATTGACGTATCCTTCTTTCTCAATTAAAAGGGTTACCAAAAACCAATCAAGGTTTGTGCCATAGTGATTTTCTTGTGTTTCAATTTCAAACAAAGGCGAACGGCCTTGATTGTCACACAAAAATTTTTGTCCTGTTTCCAAGACGGTTACGGTGGCGTTTTGCAAAGGTTTTCCCTCCAAATCGCAAACGGACACTTTTAGCAAATTTGTAGAACTTTCTTGTGGAGAAAAGGTATAAGTTGTCCAAGGCAAAAGCAAAACGGTTGTCAACAAAACGATACAGGCGCAAAAAAGAGCAATTTTCCATTTCATATAATAAATATATTATTTTTAGTATAAAAATATTAAAAAATTTGCATTTTTGACTATTCATATACAAATTTTTGTGCTAAAATCATTATGTATGTTCAAGACTTACAAGGAGATTTACAAAATGAGTATCACAATCAATTACAACAACATGATGGCACACAAAATCGGTGATAAGGGTTTCACTTGGGAACAAATCGTTGCAACCAAGAAACAAGCAATCCAAGCATTGAAAACAGTTCAAGCCAACCGTGGTTTGGGCATGCAAGGTTGGATGCAACTTCCTCACGCCGACAAAGCAGAAATTTCCAAAATCAAAAAGACGGCAAAACAAATTGCCAAATCTTGTGATTATTTCGTTGTATTGGGCATTGGTGGCAGTGCACTTGGTCCCACGGCAGTATTCACAGCAATCAAACACCTTTATTTCAACCAATTACCCAAAAAGGTAAGAAAAGCACCTCAATTTTACGTAATTGACAACGTTGACCCCGAACGTATGAACGCTTTGTTTGATATCATTGATATCAAAAAGACAATTTTCAACGTGGTTACAAAGTCCGGTGCAACAAGTGAAACGATGGCTCAATACCTTATCGTTTTGGATATGCTCAAAAAAGAATTGGGCGATGGCTACAAAGATCACATCGTTTGCACGACAAGCCAAAATCGTGGCAATCTCATCAAAATTGCAAAAGAAGAAGGTTTTGAAACTTTCTATATTCCCGATGGCGTTGGCGGAAGATTTTCCGAACTTTGCCCCGTCGGTTTGTTGCCCGCAGCAGTAGAAGGCATTGACATTTCCGCAATGCTCAAAGGCGCAGCACACATGGATAGAATTTGCAAGAAAGCAGACCTCAAATCCAACCCTGCACTTATCACGGCAGTTTTGCAATATCTTTCTATGAAACAAGGCAAAAACATTTCCGTTATGATGCCTTATGCAGACAGCCTCAAATACATTGCCGACTGGTATGCACAACTTTGGGCAGAATCTTTGGGCAAAAACAAGGACAAAGAAGGACGTGAAATTGACCCCGTTGGCCAAACACCCGTAAAAGCATTGGGCGTAACGGACCAACACTCTCAAGTACAACTTTATGCAAACGGACCTTTTGACAAGGTAGTCACTTTCTTGGAAGTAGGCTCTTTCCGTGGCGACACAGATATTCCTCAAGGTTGCCCCGACGTTCCCGACGTAAACTTCTTGTGTGGCAACACCCTTTCCACCCTTTTGACAAACGAATTGTTTGCAACACGCTATGCTTTGACAAAAGCAAAGATGGCAAACTACACAATCAAAATGGACGTTGTTGACGAATATCACTTGGGACAATTGTTGTATTTGTTTGAAATGCAAACAGCATATGCAGGCGAATTGTTGGGTATTGACACCTACAATCAACCCGGCGTAGAAGAAGGCAAAAATGCAACTTACGCATTGTTCGGCAAAAAAGGTTACGAAGCAAAGGCCGAAGAATTGAACAACGCACCCCAAGACAATCAAGAATATATCATTTAATCAGAGGTAACAAATTATGTTGCAAAAAACACCCACCAAAGGCATGCGCGACTTTTTGCCTAGCGAATTTTCCATAAGACAACAAGTTCTCAACAGTATCATTGCAACTTATGAAAAGCACGGCTTTTTGCAAATTGAAACACCTGCAGTGGAAAACTTGCAGTTGCTCAATTCCAAACAAGGTGGCGACAACGAAAAACTTATTTATAAAATTTTGAAACGTGGCGAAAAGTTGGAAGAAGCCCAAAATGGTGGGGAACTTTGCGACTTAGGTTTGCGTTATGACTTGACCGTGCCTTTGTCTCGTTTTTACAGCAACAACCGTGGCAAACTTCCCGCAGTGTTCAAAGCAATTCAAACGGGTTACGTATGGCGTGCAGATAGACCTCAACGTGGCAGATATCGTCAATTCCGTCAATGCGACATGGACATCATTGGCGACGGCTCCACTTTGGCAGAAATTGAACTTATCACGGCAACTGCCGACGCATTGTACACGTTGGGCTTTGAAGACACCATTGTTCGTGTAAACGATAGAAAGTTGCTCTCTGCAATTGCCAACAAATGCGGTTTTGCACAAGAAGAACACGAAAAGGTGTTTATCGCATTGGACAAGCTTGACAAAATCGGTGTCAACGGAGTTTTGGAAGAAATTTCCACTTTCAACAAAGAAAAGGCAGAAGTTTTTGTCAGTTTGCTTATGGAAATCACTGCATCAAGCGATCCTTTGAACAAAGCGTTTGAAGCTTTGGGCGACTATCTTGACCCCAAAACAAAAGCATCTTTGTCGGAAATTTTGACCGTTTGCCAAACGTCAGCCAAAGCCAACGTCGTTTTTGACGTCAAACTTGTTCGTGGTATGAACTACTACACAGGCACGATTTATGAAATTGCATTGTCCGGTTTGGATATTGCAGTCGGTGGTGGTGGTCGTTATGACGAACTCATTGGCAAAATCAGTGGCACGCCTGCCCCTGCATGTGGTTTTTCAATCGGTTTTGAACGTATCGTTTTGTTGTTGACCGAAAGAAATGCAAAGTTTAACAAAAAGGAAAAAACGGCACTTGTCTTTGCAGGTACAAACGATTTGGCAGACATTATGAAGGTTGCCCAACATTTGCGTCAAAACACCGACGTTTGCGTTGTCAAACGCATTAAAAACTTTGCATATCAAGTGCAACAACTTAAAGACGAAGGCTTTACAACCATTTATCGTTACGAAAATCAACAACTTATCAAAGTGGACTAGATGAAACAAACAACAAAGAACAACACTCAAAATTACGTCAGTTTGGAACTTGCCGAAAGGTTTGAAGTTGCAAAAACCAAAGGTTTAAGTCAAACGCAAGTGGAACAACGCCAAAACGAAGGTTTGGTCAACTTCTCCACGGACAGAAAAACAAAGAGTATTGCTCAAATTGTTGTTTCCAACGTTTTCACTTTTTTCAACTTAATTTATTTGTCCATTGCAACGGTTTTGACAATTTTTGGATTGCTTCAAGAATGTTTCTTTATGGTGGTTATCGTTTTGAACACAGCCATTGCAATTTTCCAACAAATCCGTTCAAAAAAGACTTTGGACAAATTAAATCTTGTAACCGTCCCCACGGCAGTCGTCGTGCGTGACGGAGAAGAAATCGCAATTTCTTCCAACCAAGTCGTGTTGGACGACGTTGTAATTTTTTCAACGGGTAACCAAATTTCTTGCGACTCTATTGTTTTGGACGGCACGGTGGAAGTCAACGAATCCATGCTCACGGGCGAAAGTGACGCCGTTGTCAAAAAGAAAGGTGCTCAACTTTTTGCAGGCAGTTTTGTCGTGGCAGGCAATTGTCGTGCCAAGGTGGACAAGGTTGGCAAATACAACTACGTAGAAAGTTTGTCGGCTCGTGCAAAGGTTTATCAAAAACCCAGAAGTGAGCTTTTGCGCTCATTAAAGGGCATTTTGGTCTTTGTCGGTGTTATCATTTTGCCAATGTTATTTTTCTTGTGGCAATCCAACTCAAAAGCAAACGGCTTTGAATGGGGACAAGACACTTTTGGCAACCCTTCATTTTTGACCACTTTGCGTCTTACAGCAGGCTCCATCATTTCCATGGTCCCTGTCGGTCCGTTGTTGTTGACAAGTATTGCCTTGGCAAAATCGGTTGTCAGTTTGGCACGTCACAAAACTTTGGTGCAAGAATTGTATTGCATTGAAATGTTGGCAAGAGTCAACTGCTTGTGTTTGGACAAAACTGGAACGCTTACCGACGGCACAATGAAAGTTGTGGACGTGGTAGATTTGCGTACAACGGTGGAACACTACACCCTTAGAGAAATTTTGGGAAGTTTTTTGTCTGCACAAAACGATGACAACATGACTTCTCGTGCAATGAAAAACTATTTCGGTTGTCCCAAACAACCTGCATTAAAAAGTACGGCAATCTTGCCTTTTTCTTCACAAAGAAAGTTGTCGGCAGTCAGTTTTGGGATACACGGCACCTACATTTTGGGCGCACCGGAATTTGTACTTAAAGCAAAAGACAGACGTGTGGAAGAATTTTACAAAAGATTTTCCAAAGAAGGTTTACGTGTTTTGCTTTTGGCACATTCTCCCAATGCAATTTTCAAAAGTGAATTGCCGTCGGTAAGAAAGGCAGTTTGTCTTATCGTAATTGAAGACCACGTAAGAAAAGAAGCCCCCGAAACAATTCAATGGTTCAAAGACAACGGGGTGGAAATTAAAATTATTTCAGGCGACAATCCCCAAACGGTATCGGCAATTGCAATACGCACGGGTGTAGAAAACGCCGATAAATTTATTTCTTTGGAAGGTCTAACTGATCAAGAAGTACAACAAGTAGCCACCGAATATAACGTATTTGGCAGGGTTTCTCCCGACCAAAAGGCAATTTTGGTAAAAGCCTTACGTGCAAACGGCAAAACGGTTGCAATGACGGGCGACGGTGTCAACGACATTTTGGCAATGAAAGAAGCCGACTGTCCCATTGCAATGGCAAGTGGTGCTGATGCTGCTCGAAACGTATCTCACTTGGTGCTTATGGACGACAACTTTGCATCTATGCCCGCAGTTGTAAAAGAAGGCAGACAAGTTGTCAACAACATACAAAACTCCACGTCAATGTACTATATGAAGACGTGGTATATAATCTTTATCAACCTTATGCTTATTGTGGCAAACTTCGGTTTTGGTATGAGTTTGGCATCGCCTTACACTTCCAACCAAATTCTTATGTTGGAAATGGTGGTTGTCGGTTTTGCAACCTTTTTCTTGGCGTTGCAATCCAACGACAGTCTTATCAAGGGAAGATTTATGTCCAACTTGCTCAAGCGCTGTTTACCTTTCTCCCTTACGTTTATCATAATGACCGTTTCGGTCTATACGTTGAAATTAAGTGGAATTGTTGAAATTGACTTGCAAACAAGTGGCGCAGTTACCGAACTTTCCACAATCGTATCCATTGCATATACCTTCTGTGGTTTGTGGGCATTGTATTATTCTTGCAAACCTTTTGATAAGAAGTGGAAGATAGCAATGTTTATTGGAATTTTTGCCGTATCAACCATCGGCATTTTGTTCTTGGCATACGCAGGACAAAACGGACTTTTGGGCTTGAATCCCATTTACAGCATACTCAACACCGAGCAAACGTTGTTACTTATCGTCATCGTTATGGCATCGTGGTTTGTTATGACAGGTTTGGTCTCTTTGATCAAAGGCAAAGCCAAAGGTGACGCCAAATGAAAACTGTACTTGTAACGGGCGGAAGCCGTGGAATTGGCGCACAGACGGTTAGATTGTTTGCCGAAAAAGGTTGGACGGTTTTACTTAACTATTGCAAAAGCAAACAACAAGCCGAAGATTTACAAAAAGAACTTATAGAAAAAGGGTTTGACGTTCATTTGCTTTATGCCGACTTATCACGTCCTGATGATGTGGACAAAATGTTTGATACAATCAATCGCTTTTACCACAAATTGGACGTTTTGGTAAACAACGCAGGTAAAGCCTTGTATCAACAAATTCAAGACGTAACTCTTCAACAATACGACGAGGTAATGGCAGTAAACTGTCGCGCACCCTTTTTGAGTTGTCAAAAGGCAAGTGAATTGTTCCTTAAACAAGGTTACGGCTCAATCGTCAACCTTTCTTCCATTTGGGGACTTAAAGGGGCAAGTTGCGAAAGTGTCTATTCAATGAGCAAATTTGCTCTTATTGGTTTGACCTTGTCTTTGCACGAAGAAATTGGCGATTTTGTCAACGTAAACTGTGTGTGTCCGTCGGTGGTGGCAACGGAAATGTGTTCGCATCTAACTGACGAAGAATTGACCACCTTCCTAGACGAAAATGGTGGAAAGCTTTTGCGCCCCGTGGAAGTTGCCCAAGCAATTTACGACGTGGCAACGAGTGGCGAAAGTGGAAAAATAATAGAAATCAAATAAAGGAGAACAATAAAAATGAAAGTTTCTCAAATTAAATACGTACGTCCCGAAAAGGATGATATCATTGCAAAAATCAATGAAACAAAAGAAAAATTTCTTCAAGCAAAATCTGTTGAAGAATTTTTGGAAATTCACAAACAATTCAAAAAAGAAAGTAATGCCATAGAAACAATGGCAAGTCTTGCATCCATAAGATTTACTCTCAACACCGCAGACGAATTTTATGCAAAAGAGCAAGACTATTATGACGAAGTGATGCCCGAAATAATCGTGGCACTTAGCGATCTTAATCGTTGTTACGTGGAAAGTCCCTTCCGTAAGCAATTGGAAGAACATTTCCCCAAAGTTATGTTCCAAATTTTGGAAATGCAAATCAAAGCAAGTGATCCCATCATTTTGCAAGAAAAGGTTGAAGAAAACAAGGTTTGCACCGAATACACCCGTTTGATGTCGGAAATTTTGGTTGATTACAACGGCGAACAAATTCCTTTCCCTTCCATGTCCAAATATTTTGCCAATGAAGACAGAGAAGTAAGAAAATCCGCCATCATTGCATACGCAAAAGCCATTGAAGATAGAAAAGACCAACTTGATGAAATTTTTGACCGTCTTGTCAAAATTCGTACCACAATGGGCAAAAAGTTGGGTTTTGAAAACTTCTCCGATTTGGGTTATTTGAGAATGCAACGCACTTGCTATTCCAAAAAAGAAATTGCTCAATTTAGAGAAAACGTAAAAAAATATTTGGTGCCTTTGGCAAGTAAATTGCGTGCAAAAGTACAAAAAGAAATGGGTTGGGACGTCCAACACTATTGGGACAACGGTGTCTATACCAAAGTAGAACCCAAACCTTTTGGCACGGTGGATCAAATTTTTGAACACGGCAGAAAAATGTACCACGAAATGGACAAAGCAACGGGCGAATTGTTTGACAAAATGTACGATGCCGAAGCATTTGACGTAATCAGCCGAAAGGGTAAATTCGGTGGTGGTTACTGCACGTGTTTGCCCGATTACAAATTGCCTTTCATTTTGGCAAACTTCAACGGCAGTTTGGGTGATATTGACGTTTTGACACACGAATTTGGCCACGCATACGCCTTTGCTCGTGCTTGCGAAATGGATTGCATGACGGAATTTGCCATGGAAACGGCAGAAGTTCACTCTATGAGTATGGAATTTTTGGCATATCCTTGGATTGAAGGTTTCTTTGGCGATTGCACGCCCGAATACAAATTTAATCACATTGGTGGTGCGCTTTGCTTTATTCCTTACGGTACAATCGTTGACTATTTCCAACAACAAGTTTACGACAATCCCGATATGACTTGCCAAGAAAGAAACGACTTTTACAATAAAATTGAAAAAGAGTTTTTACCTCATATGACCACGGAAGGTATTCCTGCATTTGAAAACGGTCGCCGTTGGCAAAGACAACAACACATTTACGAATCTCCTTTCTATTACATTGACTATTGCTTGGCACAATTTACTGCATTGCAATTCTTGGCATTGTCCCAAAGAGATTGGAAAGGTGCATTTGAAAAATATAAAAAATTCGTACACATCAACAGCGATTTAGATTTTTGCGACACCTTGAAGGCATGCGATTTGCTTTCTCCTTTTGAAGAAGAGTCCTTTAAAGAAGTCGTAAAAGCAGTTGAAGATATCCTCAAAATTTAAAAAAGGTAGTTACAAAAGAAATGTTCAAAAGATTTTTATCTTATTACAAACCCCATATGCGTTTGTTCATCATTGATATGCTGTGCGCTGTTGCAGTATCGGTTTTGAGCTTGGTATATCCCACCATCACGCAAGAAATGATGAACGTTTACGTCCCCGCCGGCGAACTTGACATGGTTTTGTATATGGCAATTGCATTGTTAGGCTTTTTCTTGGCAAAAGCATTGCTCAATTTTGTAATTCAATATTGGGGACACCAAATGGGTGTAAGAATGCAAGCAGATATGAGAAAGGACTTTTTCCATCACGTGCAAAAATTGCCTTTCTCCTATTTTGACGAAAACAAAACGGGTACCATTATGTCGCGTATCATCAACGACTTGTTTGACGTATCCGAATTGGCTCACCACGCACCAGAAGACTTGTTCTTATCCCTTTTGACGTTGACAGGTGCAGTTTTGTTGATTGGTTTTAGAATTGATTGGTGGTTGGCGCTTATTGCAGTTTCCTGTGTTCCTTTGATGTTTGTTTTCGTTTTGAAGACACGCCGTCAAATGCGCGAAGCCTTCAAACGCACCCGTGAACGCACAGGCGAAATCAACGCAAACGTAGAAAGTGCAATTTCCGGCATTCGTGTTTCCCGTGCATACACGGCAACTGAACACGAAATTGAAAAGTTTGATCAAGCAAATGCAAACTTTGTTACGGCTCGTGGTGGTGCTTACAAGCAAATGGGCATTTTCCACTCGGGAATGGGCTTTTTTACAGATATGGCAAACCTTGTTGCTCTTTTGGCAGGTGGCTTGTTCTTGATGTACGAGCGCATCAATCCGGCACAACTGACTGCATACATTTTGTACATATCTTCCGTCATCACACCTGTAAGAACGTTGACGGCAATTTTTGAACAATTGCAATCTGGTATGACTGGCTTTGCACGTTTTGACGAAATTATGAATCGTGACGTGGAAGCAGAAGACAAAAATGCCATTGAAATTGGTCGTGTAAAGGGCGAAATTGAATTTAAAAACGTAAGTTTCAAATATACCCAAGACGACGTAGAAGACGACAGTTTTGTTCTCAACAACATCAACTTGAAAATCAATGCTGGCGAAACGGTTGCATTGGTCGGTCCTAGTGGTGGTGGCAAGACAACCATTTGCCACTTGATTCCTCGTTTTTACGAACTCAATTCAGGAACAATCTACCTTGACGGACACGACATCACAACGCTTACAAGATACAGTTTAAGAAAAAATATCGGTATGGTTTCCCAAGACGTCTTTTTGTTTAACGGAACCATCAAAGAAAACATTGCATACGGCAATTTGGACGCAACTGACGAAGAAATTGAAGAAGCAGCAAAAAAAGCATGTATTCACGATTACATCGTGCAATTGCCTGACGGTTATTTGACGCAAGTTGGCGAAAGAGGAATCAAATTGTCCGGCGGACAAAAGCAAAGAGTATCCATTGCTCGTGCTTTCTTGAAAAATCCTCCCATCCTTATTTTGGACGAAGCAACAAGTGCATTGGACAACATTACCGAAATGGAAATTCAACGCGCACTCAACGAGTTGTCGCAAGGTCGTACGACTTTGGTCGTCGCGCACAGATTGTCCACCGTCAAAAATGCCGACGAAATTTTGGTGGTAACCCACAAAGGTATTGAAGAACGTGGCTCTCACGAACAACTTTTGGAAATAAAAGATGGCCTTTACAGCCATTTGTACAAACATCAATTTAAAACGGAATAGTCCGTTGAAGGAAAATTAGTGAAATATTTGGCTTTTGACATTGAAGCGGCAAACGGCTACAAATTGTACAGCATTTGTTCAATTGGCGTGGTCGTTGCCGACGAAAATTTCAACGTTTTGCACAGCACCAATATTTGGATAAACCCCAAGTGCAAATACAACTTGAACGGAACAAGACAAAACGTTGGCATAGATTTGAAATTGGACAAACAACTTTTGGACAGTTCTCCCGACTTCCCCCTTGTTTACCAAAAAATCAAAGATATGTTGGAAGATGACTCGGTGGTGGTATTGGGGCACGCAGTTGACGCAGACGTAAGAATGCTAAACGCCGCTTGCAACCATTACAGATTGCCACCCATCAACTTTAAATTTATTTGTTCGCAACTGTTGTACAAAATGTACAAAGGGGAAAAAGAAGTAAAAGCACTCAACAAAATTGCAAACGAACTGAACTTGGAATTTTCACAACACAACAGCGAATCGGACGCATGGATGTCGTTGCAAACTTTGAAATATCTCGTCCAAACGACCAACCTTTCGTTAAATCAGTTGTTGGAAAAATATCAAATTCGCATTGGCGAAAACAATGATTTTGACCTTACTCGTTCGGTTTCATTGTTGGAAAACGTATCTAAAAAGCACGTCACTCAAAAGGCGTTGCAAAAACTTAAAGAAACGTATTATCAAACGGAACAAAAGACCAACCTTTTGAATAATGCCGTATTTGGCATCGCTCGTTCGTACGAATTGACTCAAAAAGGTGTGGAACTTGTAGAAAAAATTGCTCAAAACGGTGGAAGATACAGTACCTATTTAAAAAAGTGCAACTTCTACGTTATGGCAGAGCCTTCCACCCAACAAGACGCTTTGCGTGAAAAACGTGTGGAAGAGTTACAAAACGAAAAGTTAATAACCATTTTGACACAAAAAGAATTTGACAAAATGGTAAAAGGAGAATAGATATGACAACAAAAGAGTTTATGATCAATCACAAACAACACTCCGATTGCATTGATGCAGATCAACAGTTTGCCATCTTCCAACAAGAAATGGAAAACGGTTTGAAGGGCGAAACATCATCTTTGCCTATGATTCCCACCTATTTGGAACCTTCCTCCCAAATGAGAATCAACGAAAAGAAAATTTTGCTTGATGCAGGTGGAACAAACTTCAGAAGTGCAGTAGGTTGGTTTGACGAACAAGGTCAAGCTGAAATTCGTCACTTGTCCAAGAGCGGTATGTTGACCGAACGCGTTTCCAAAGACGCATTTTACGATTACATTGCAAAACAAATCGTACCCTTGGCAGAAGAAGGTGGCGACATTGGTTATTGCTTCTCTTACAACGTAGCAATGGACAACACAATTGACGGAACGCTCGTTGCAATGTCCAAAGAATTGGACAACGAAGCACTCATCGGCACAAAAGTCGGTGCAGAAACTCTCAACGCACTCAAAAAATACAACGATACACCCAGAAAAATTTGCATCCTCAACGATACGGTTGCAACACTTATGGGAGGTATGGCATATCACATTGACGAAAACTACTCATCCAAATTGGGCTTTATTTTCGGTACAGGCACCAATATCTGCTACGTAGAAAAAACAAGCAAAATCCAAAAATTGTCCGACGGCAAAACGGAAGAAATGATTATCAACTGCGAAACGGCAAACTACAACAAATTGCCCCAAGGCGACTTTGACAAAATTGTCATGGCAAACACAGCTGATCCCACGAGATCTCCTTTGGAAAAAATGACAAGTGGCAAATATTTGTCCGATTTGGCATTTGAAGTTTTGTTCGCAGCAAGCCGTGAAGGTTTGTTCACAGGTGTAACAAACATCCAACCTTTTGAAACACGTGACATTTCCGATTTCTTGATGGACAACAACAACAAACTCTATCGTATGTTCAAAAAGACGGCAGACAGAACAATCGCAAAAGAATTGCTCAACATCATCATTGACCGTTCGGCAAAAATCAGCGCCATTTCCTTGGCAGCAATTGCAATGTACGGTCACGACGGAAGCGAAAATCCCGTTGCAATCGTTTGCGAAGGTACGACTTTCCACAGACTTACCGGCTACAAAGCAAAACTTTGCGCCTATTTGGATGAAATTTTTGGCAAACACAACGTTTCTTACAAATTGATTCAAGACGGACAAGAACTCAACCTTGTCGGTAGCTTGTTGGCAACTTTCTCCTTGTAATATGAGCAAAATTTGTGAAAAAGTAACTGTTCCCGCCCGTTATTTTGGTGGAGAAAGCAATCTTCCTCAACAAAAAGAAAACGTTGACGTGCGTTTTTGCATGTGCGTATCGGATACATACGAAGTTGGAATGTCCAACTTGGGCGTGAGAATTTTATACTTTTTAATCAACAACATAGACGGTGTCGTTTGCGAGCGCTGTTTTGCTCCTTGGTTTGACTATGCAACGTGGCTTCAAGAACACAAACAAAAATTGTGTTCATTGGAAAGCCAAACGCCTTTGTCCGACTTTGATTTCGTTGGTTTTTCCATGCAATACGAATTGTGCTATTCCAACTTTTTCCAAATGTTGGAATTGGCGCAAATTCCCGTGTGGCAAAAAGACCGTACGGAAGACCATCCTTTCGTCGTGGCAGGTGGCCCTTGTGCAGTCAACTTGGAACCAATGGCAGACTTTTTTGATTTTATTTTCGTTGGCGATGGCGAAACGCCTTGGCCCAAAATCATCAAAGATTGGCAAAAAATGAAGTCAACCACTACAAAAAAGGACTTTTTGCGTTACGTGGACAAAACGTATTCTTGCATTTACGTTCCTTCTTTGCACCCTGTCCAATATCAGTCGGGCAAGGTAAAAAATCCTTTTGACTTTACCATCACAAAAAACACCGAAAAAGATTTAGACAGCCTTTTTGCACCCACGACACAACTAGTGCCTACCATAGAAATAGTGCACGATCGTGCCGTTGTGGAACTTGCAAGAGGTTGTGCCAACGGTTGCCGTTTTTGTCAAGCAGGCTTCATCTATCGCCCCGTGCGTGAGCGCAGTCGCCAACAAGTGGTGGAGATTTGTCAACAATTGTTGCGCAACACCGGTTACCAAGAAGTTTCTCTAAACAGTTTGTCGGCAGGCGACTATTCCGAACTTTTAGAGTTGGTGCAAGATTTGAAACCCGTTTGCCAACAATTCAACGCGCGTTTGGGTTTGCCCAGTTTAAGAGTGGACTCTTTCAAGGGCGACTTTGTAAGTGAAAACAGAAAAAGCAGTCTTACCTTTGCTCCCGAAGCAGGAACTCAACGTTTGCGTGACGTAATCAACAAAAACGTAACCAAAGATGACGTTTTGTCGGCTTGTGAACAAGCCTTTATGCAAGGTTATTCGTCGGTCAAACTTTACTTTATGATAGGTTTGCCCACCGAAACAATGGATGACGTTGCAGGCATTGCCGACTTGGCGTTTGAAATCAAAAATTTATATCACAAACTTACCAAAAAGGTGCTTAGAATTTCCGTATCGGTAGCCACCTTTATTCCCAAGCCCTTTACGCCTTTCCAATGGGAACAGTTTGCCAATAAACTTGACGTAGAAGAAAAGCAAACGTATCTCAAAACAAGGTTGAGAAAGGGACAAATTGGTTTTTCTTATACCGATTACGAAACGTCCTTGTTGGAAGCAATTTTGGCTCGTGGTGGACGAAACCTTGCTCCTGCATTGTATCAAGCCTACAAAAACGGTGCTTGTTTTGATGCTTGGACGGAATGTTTCAAATGGCAATGCTATCAAGATGCCTTCGTGCAACACGGAATTGACGTTGACGCAATTGTGTCAAGCAAACAAGAAGACGAAATTTTGCCTTGGGATATGATAGATATTGGCGTTTCCAAACAATATTTGTTGTTGGAAAAACGTCGTGCCCAACAAGCAGTTGCCACTCCGTCTTGCACACAAAAGTGCAACGGTTGCGGACTTAAAAAGCAAGGCTTTTGCTTGCAATCGGAGGGCAATAGAAAATTATGATAGTTATCAAATATAAAAAGACGGACAAAGCCTCTTTGGTTTCCCACGTGGATTTGTCCCGAGCAATTATGCGTGTGTTTAGACGTGCCAACGTACGCGTTGATTACACCAAGGGCTTCAACCCTCACCCCGACATGTACTTTTCTCCTGCATTGTCATTGGGTTGCCACAGCCTTTGCGAGTATTTGTACTTCAACGGCGAGGCAAACGTTGACCAACTTGAACTTTTGAACCAATACGCAATGCAAGGCGTAACCTTTTTGCAATTGTTAAAAACGGACAGAGTAAAGTTGGCAGCAGACGTCACAAGCGCTACTTACGTCGTGCAAATGGAGGGCATTGGAAAAATGTTGTCAGCCATTGATTCCAACTTTTGCATTGACAAAAAAGACCAACAAGTGGCAGTTTTTGACAAAATCAAACACGCTCAAGCAATTGACGACAACACGGCGACTTTCACGCTTGCTTGTGGAAACAAAAATCTCCGTTGCGACAAAGTGGTGCAAAGTTTGCAAAAGATACACGGCGTTGATTGCGACTATAAAATTGTCAAAACAGATATGTTCATTGGCGAACAGTCGGTAGATGATTTTTTACAAACAAAGGTTATTTAATATAAAAAAGGATATTTGCCAAAACAAATATCCTTTTTGATTAACGTTTTCTTTTCAATTTAGTGCGTTTTATTTTGGGCGAGCGCGCACCCCAAGCGGACAAACGGTTGGGCAAACGATTTGGCTCTGCTCCGTCCAGATAAAAATTTCTACACGTTTCGTAGTTCATAAAATATTCGTGATCATTTAAGTAGGTTTTTGTCATGACGTCCTCCTTTTTTAATAGTGTTTGGCAAGGCAAATGAAAATATGCACTTATTTGATTGACAAAAGATGCCTATTGGGGTAATATTATTGTCGGCCGCTTATTAAGGGTCATAAAGTTGTGCAATTTTTTCAAGCACTCACCCGAATTTTGCTTTGGCAAAAGTTAGCGAGTCTGGAGAAGGGAGGTATTTACAATGTACGCAATTGTTAAAACAGGTGGAAAGCAATACAAAGTAGAACAAGGTACAATCTTCAAAGTTGAAAAACTCAATGCAGAAGTAGGTTCCCAAGTTGAACTTGAAACTTTGCTTGTTTGCGACGGTGACAATCTTTCTGTCGCAGCCGACGCAGCAAAAGTAAAAGTTGTTGCAACTGTACTTGAACATGGCAAGGGTGAAAAAATCAACATTTTCACATACAAACCCAAAAAGAACATTCGTCATCGTCAAGGTCACAGACAACCGTACACCAAGTTGAAAGTTGAATCTATTGGCTAAAAACTGGTATGACGGACATCAAAATTGAAAAAAAAGGCAATTCTATTACGAAGGTAAGTTGCTCGGGACACGCAGGATACGCTTGTGAAGGCGAAGATATTGTGTGTGCAGGCATTTCCACGTTGGTGCAAACGGCTCTTTTGGGGCTTTTGCAAGTGGCAAAAATCAACTTGGTCTTTGATAGAGATTGTCAGCAAGGCAGTTTGAACTTTGCAATTCCTCAAAACGTAACCAAACAACAAAGGCACGATGCCGACGTAATTTTGGACACTATGTTGTGTGGACTTAGCGATTTTCAAACGGAGTATTCCGACTATATGAATTTGGAGGTTGTTCAAAATGTTCATTAATTTACAATTATTTGCTCATAAAAAAGGTATGGGTTCCACAAAGAACGGTCGCGATAGCGAAAGCAAACGTTTGGGAGCCAAAAGAGCAGACGGACAATTTGCATCTGCAGGTAACATTCTTGTCAGACAACGTGGTACACACTTCCACCCCGGCCACAACGTAGGCATTGGCAAAGACGACACTTTGTTTGCACTTATTGATGGCGTTGTCAAATTTGAAAGAGTCAACAAGACCAAAAGACAAGTTTCTGTTTATCCTCAAAGCAAATAAGAAAAAAACTTTAGAAAGAGAAAGTTGCATTTTTACAATGCAACTTTTTTTATTATTATGGTACAAAAATTAAGCGACAAAATAGTAATAAAAAATTGCCCCAACTTCGTGCCTCGTGACGTTTTGGAATGTGGACAGGTGTTTCGCTACAAAAAAACGCAAGAGGGCTACGTTGTGTTTTCTCGTGACAAAATGGCAAAAGTTTTGTGTGTGGGCGACGAAATTCACGTTGAAACAAATGACGTGGACTATTTTTATCACTATTTTGACTTGGAAACAAACTATCAAGACGCCATAGACCAACTGACAAAACACGGCGAAGTGATGAAACTTGCTTGCGACTATGGAAAGGGAATAAGAATACTCAATCAAGACGTGTACGAGATGACGATATCTTTCGTTATTTCTGCCAACAACAACATAAAGCGTATTCAACAAATTATTGAAAAACTTTGCATTGCACTTGGAAGCAAAACGGATTTTGGCTATGCCTTTCCCACCCTTGACCAACTTTGTTTGGGCGACGAGCAACTTTTCAAAAACATTGGTGCAGGTTACCGAGCAAAATATTTGGTAAAGTTGGCACAAGAGTTGCGCCACTTTGATTTGGATAGTCTAAAAGAAATGGACAGTGCAACGGCACGAAAGAAATTGCTTACGCTCAGTGGCGTCGGTCCAAAGGTTGCCGATTGCATTTTGTTGTTTGGCGCAAACGCAAAAGACGTTTTTCCCACCGATACGTGGATAAAAAAAGTATATCACCAACATTTTGAAAGTGGACTTGGCGACGGTCAAATTTCGTCATATTTTGTGGAAAAATTTGGCTCTTTAAGTGGATTGGCACAACAATATTTGTTTTATTTTCAAAGAAAGTATTTACAAAGTTGACCATTTGTTATAATATACTATATATAACCTTTTGGAGGAATAAAAATGTTGACAGGCAAAACCATCGCATTATTTATTGACGTTGACAATTGCGGTATGCAAAAAGAACATTATGACAACGTTATTGAACAAGTTGCCAAAATGGGCGAAATTGTCATTGGCAAAGTTTACGGTGCAACCGAAAGAAAACACAAACAAATCATTGTTGACGCAACCAATTCCGGTTACACAATTTGTTTGCCTATGCGCGTCAAAAAACGCAATTCCAAGGTTTTTGACAACAGAATCATGTGTGACGTAGTTGAAGCAATTCTCACCAACAATAAGATTGACGCAGTCGCCGTTGCTTGTGGTGGTGGCGATTTGGTATATTTCTATCGTTTGCTCAAAAAGTATGGCGTAAAAGTTATTGCATGCGACAATTCCGACGACGAAACCAACGCACTCATTGACGAAGTAATTGACACTGGTATCGTAGAAAAAATTAAATTGCCTCGTCCTCAACCCAAACGTCCTGCACCAGTTGCAAAAGCACCCCAACCCGTTGTTGAAGAAGTTGCTCCAAGCGTAGCAAAAGAAAAAGAACCCGTCATTGCAGAAGTGGAAGAAGTTTTGAAAGTTATCAACCAACAACCCGAAAAACAAGAGCAACCCGTTGTTGAAGAAACGGTTGCCTACCAACCTCAAGACGACGGCGATATAATCAAAAAGATTGAACAAATTCGCAACAAACCCGAACAAGAAGAAGATGAACTCGTTGCGCAAATCAAAAAACTTTTGGATGAAATGAAAGACTGATAAACGTTGCTATTTTTGCCCACAAGATTTGCTTGTGGGCATTTTTATTGAC
>JAGBWW010000069.1 GCA_017629595.1 Clostridia bacterium
CGTTTTTGATGCTAAAATATACTCAATTCCAAGGGTGTCGTTTCCATACGACCAAACGTCTTCAAATTGGGGCAATGCAAGGGCTACTGCAGCCGGATAACTGATGTTTCCTTTCTTCATATTTTGCTTGATTTTTTCATCGCACAAAGTTAGTTGATTGGCACAATCTTTCAATAAATTTACGTCGCCCGAAATAGAGCCGAAAACAATGGTGTCAGCACCTACTTGAAGGGCTGTGGAAACACCACCCAAAGCAAAATCTTTTGCACTTGCCGTTGCAAAAATGGTGGGTAATTGAACGACAATGTCGGCGCCTGCTTGTATTGCGTGTTTTGCTCTTTGCCATTTGTCGGCAACACTAGGCATACCCCTTTGGACAAAGTGGCCACTTAAAACGCACACGACAACGTCGCTTGTTGACTTTGCATAGTCAATCAAGCGTTTGTGACCAAAATGTAGGGGATTAAATTCCGATATAATAGCAGTTATTTTCATAAATTATCCGTTTCGGCTTTGACTTTACCGACAAATTGTAGTATAGTTGTTTAGGTACTTTGAAAGTATATCACATATCAAACAAAATTCCAACTGTGGAGGTAAAAAAATGTCACAACTTATTGATAGCTACAAACAAAAGGTAAAACCCTATCAAAAAACCATTGTTTTGCCCGAAGGCGAAGATATCCGTGTAATCAGCGCAGCACAACAAATTGCCAAAGAAGGCTTTGTAAAACTTGTCGTATTGGGCGATGAAAATCAAATTGCCGAAAAAGCAAAAGGTTACGATTTGTCCGGAGTGGAAATTATCAACCCTAAAAAATCCCCCAGACTTCAAGAATACGCCGATTTCTTGTATGAACTTAGAAAAGAAAAGGGTGTCACCCCCGAAAAAGCATTGGAACTTGTTTCTGACGTAATGTACTATGCAGTAATGATGGTAAAATGTGGTCATGCCGACGGTATGGTTGGTGGCGCAGTCCACTCCACAAGCGACCTTTTGCGTCCTGCATTGCAAATTGTAAAAACGGTCAAAGGCGTAAAAACGGTTTCCGGTTTCTTCATTATGGAAAACCAAAATCATCCCGACGAAAAACTTCGTCAAATCATTTTTGCCGACTGTGCAATCACACCTGCACCCACAAGTTCTGACCTTGCAGACATTGCAATTTGTTCCGAACGTTCTGCTCGTGCATTTTTGCCCATTGAACCCAAGGTTGCAATGCTCAGTTTCTCCACAAAAGGCAGTGCAAAACACGAAAGAATTTCCGTCGTTTCCGAAGCCGTTCAAATTGTTAAAGAACGTCACCCCGATATGGCAGTTGACGGCGAATTGCAATTTGATGCAGCAGTCGTTCCCGAAGTTGGCAAACTTAAATGCCCCACAAGTAAAGTAGCAGGCGAGGCAAACGTGTTCGTATTCCCCGACCTTGGCGCAGGCAACATTGGTTACAAAATTGCTCAACGTTTGGGTGGCTACAACGCATACGGTCCTATTTGCCAAGGTATGGCAGCACCTTGCAACGATCTTTCTAGAGGTTGCTCGGCAGACGATATCGTTGCAGTAGTTGCAATCACAGCATTGCAAGCAGTTCAACAAGCATAACAAAGGAGAACAATTATGAATATTTTGGTTATTAATGCAGGAAGCAGTTCCTTGAAATATCAACTTATCAATATGGACAACGAATCGGTTATTGCAAAAGGTATTTGCGAAAAAATCGGTTTGGCAGACTCTTTTTGCGTACACAAATGCAAGGGCAACGAAGTAAAACTCGTTCACAAAATGCCTACGCACAAAGAAGCAATGCAACTTGTTTTGGACGCATTGACGCACGATGAATACGGTGCAATCAAATCTATGGATGAAATTTCCGCAGTAGGTCACCGCGTATTGCATAGTGGTGAAGATTTCACGGACAGCGTCTTGGTAACAGACGAAGTTATGCAAATTTGCGAAAAGAACAAACCCCTTGGTCCTTTGCATATGGGTCCCAACATTTCCGGCGTATATGCATGCCAAGAAGTTATGCCCAACGCCCCCATGGCATTGGTATTTGACACGTCTTTCCACTTGACAATGCCCGATTACGCTTATATGTACGCATTGCCTTATGAAGATTACGAAAAATACAAAATCCGCCGTTACGGTTTCCACGGTACAAGTCACAAATTTGTAAGTGGCGAAGCAGCAAAATTCTTGGGCAAAGATTTCTCCAAAATCAAGATGATCACAACCCACTTGGGCAACGGCTCTTCTTTGGCAGCAATCAAAAACGGCAAAGTCATTGATACGTCAATGGGCTTTACACCTTTGGAAGGACTTCCCATGGGTACAAGAACGGGTGACATTGACCCTGCTTGCTTGGAATTTTTGGCAACAAAAACAGGCAAAGATATTCACGAATTGTTGTTGTACGCAAATAAAAAGTCCGGTATGCTTGGTCTTTCCGGCGTTTCCAGCGACTTCCGTGATTTGAGAGAAGCAGCAAACAACGGCAATCAACGTGCAAGATTGGCATTGGACGTCTTTGCATATCATGTAAAGAAATACATCGGCAGTTACGTTGCAGCACTTGGCGGTTTGGACGTTTTGGTCTTTACGGCAGGTGTAGGCGAAAACGATATTGACGTAAGAAGAGCAGCAACAAGCGACCTCGAATATTTGGGCATCAAAATTGACCAAGAAAGAAATAATCAACGTAGCAACGGTCAGCCCAGAATCATTTCCACAGACGACAGTCCCGTCACAGTTGTGGTCGTTCCTACAAACGAAGAACTTGTTATTGCAAGAGAAACCAAAAGACTTGCAAAATTATAATAATTTCGGTTGACAAATACGCACCTTTGCATTAAAATTGCATAGGTAAAATTACGAAACGAACAAGGAGGTGCACAAAATGGCAGTCCCTAAACGAAAAACAAGCAAACAACGCAAACATACACGCGCAGCAAACTGGAAGGTTGGCGCAGTATCTTTGGTCGAATGTCCTCAATGTCACACTTTGAAGGTTCCTCACCAAGTTTGTGAAGAATGTGGTTATTATGACGGCAAAGTCGTCGTAGAAAAGAAAGAGGAAAAGTAATTAATTACGCACTCAACGCAGACTGATTAATTTCAGTCTGCTTCTTTTTTGCAAAAAAAAAGTAAATCTATTGCACGTTCTTGCATTTTAGGTTATACTTAATTAGTTAATTATTTATACTAGGCAGGTCTTTATGAAAAAAGTTGTTGTTGATATTTTCGGTGGCGACCACGCACCCGACGAAATCGTAAAAGGTTGTTTAATTGCTTTGGAAAATGGAAAAGATTTCTCCATCGTGATGGTCGGTGACCAACAAGCAATTGAAAATTGCCTTGCAAATCAAACTTACGATGCAAACCGCATTGAAATCGTCCATGCCCCCGACGTAATTACCAATGACGAATCTCCCACGTTGGCAATTCGCACAAAGAAACAATCTTCTTTGGTAGTTGCTTACGAATACTTGAAAAACGACCAAGACGCCATTGGTTTGGTATCGGCAGGAAGCACGGGTGCTGTTTTGACAGGCGCAACTTTGAAAGTGGGCAGACTTTCCGGTGTATCTCGTCCTGCTCTTGCTCCTTTGTTGCCCACAGTTGTTCCCGACAAAAAGGTTATGTTGGTGGACTGTGGTGCAAACGTAGATTGCAAACCTCATATGTTGTTGCAATTTGCACAAATGGGTGATGCTTTTGCAAAGAGTGTATTAAAGGTGGAAAATCCCAAAATCGGTTTGCTTTGCAACGGCACGGAAGATCACAAGGGCAACGAATTAACTCACCAAGTTTTCCAATTGTTGAAAGAGTCAAACCTTAACTTTGTTGGCAACATGGAAGCACGCGACATTTTGTCGGGTCAATACGACGTGGTGGTAACAGACGGTTTTTACGGCAACATTGCACTTAAAACATGCGAAGGCACTGCACTTGCTATGTTTTCCATTTTGAAAAAAGCAGTAACCTCCAACTTCATACGTAAAATTGGCGCTTCAGTGCTTAAACCTGCTTTCAAAGAAGTCAAAAAAGTTATGGACTACAATGAAAGCGGTGGCGCACCTTTCTTGGGCGTCAAAAAGTTGGTTGTAAAAGCACACGGTTCTTCTAAAGGTAAGGCTTTTAGCGCTTGCATCAAACAAATTGTTGATTTTGATAACGGCAACCTTATCGGCATTATGAAAGAACACTTTGAAAATACAGTTGTGGAGCAACAAAATGACTGATTTTCCTTTCAGTTTAATTGAACAAAAAATTCAATACGTATTCAAAGACAAAAATTTATTGTATAAGGCATTTATTCACTCTTCTTTTGCCCACCAACACGGTTTAGAAAGCAACGAAAGAATGGAATTGTTTGGCGATGCAATTTTGGAATTTTTGGCGACTGAATATTTATATGAAAAGTACCCCAATAAAGACGACGGGGAACTTTCCAAAGCAAGAGCAAGCATAATTTCGGCAGTTACGTTGAAAAAAGCGCTCTCCAAGTTGGATTTGTCCCAACATTTGCTTATGTCAAGGGGCGCAGTTACCATAAAAAACACGTCCTTCAAATTGGACAGCAACTTGTACGAAAGTTTGGTTTGTGCAATTTATTTGGACGGTGGCATTGAAAATGCCAAAAAATTTGTAATTTTTACTTTGAAAGAATTTTTTGATGACGTTGACAGCCTTGTTCAACGTGACTACATCAGTTTGGTCAATGAACATTGTCAAATAAACAAAGTTGATATGGAATTTCAACTTATAAAAAGAGCAGGTCCCGACCATAGACCTCTGTTTGTTTACGGTTTGCTTATTGATGGCAAACAAGTATCCACAGGCGAAGGACAAAACAAACGAAAAGCACAATGGGAAGCGGCAAAAGTTGCTTACAACGCATTGTTAAAAAACAAGTAGGTACAAAAAATGGTAAATCTTAAGAAAATTGAAATGTACGGGTTCAAATCCTTTGCAGATAAATTGGAAATGACTTTTGACAATACTTTTACAGCCATCGTTGGTCCCAACGGTTGTGGTAAAAGTAACATTTCCGATGCCGTTCGTTTCGTGTTGGGTGAACAATCAGCAAAATCTTTGCGTGGTAAAACAATGAGTGACTTCATTTTTTCCGGCACAGATGCAAGAAAATCAATGAGTTATTGTGAAGTTTCCTTGTTTTTGGACAACTCATCAAGATTTTTCCCTTTGGAAATGGATGAAATTATCCTTAGCAGAAAGTTGTATCGCACCAACGAAAGCGAATATTATATCAATCGCAATTTGGTAAGATTAAAGGATATTTCCGAAATGTTGCACCAAGTTGGTCTTGGTAGAGAGGGCTATTCTTCGGTTGGTCAAGGAAGAATGGACGCAATTTTAAATGCGAAACCCGAAGATAGACGTTCAATTTTTGAAGAAGCATTGGGAATTTCCCAATTTAGAATTAAAAAGGTAGAAACGGAAAGAAAACTTGCAAAAACAACTTCCAATATGGACAGCCTCAACCTTATTTTGTCTGAATTGGATAGACAGTTGGAACCTTTGCGCAAACAATCTATTACTGCCGAAAAATACCTTGATTTGTCCGAAAAGTTAAAATATAAAGAAATCAATCAGTACATTTACAGTTATGACAACGCAAGTGCTGATAAATTGGCAAGAAAACAAGTAATTGAAAGACTTAAAGACCAATTTGATGCCGATACTCGCACCTTTGAACAATACCATGAAGAATTCGATAAATTGATGGAAGAAATCACCAATATTGACGATTCCTTGGCACAGTTGAGAGAGCAACAAATGTCATTGGCTGTTGAAATTGAACGTCAAGTTGGTACGCAACAACTTTTAAAAGAAAAAATTGTAGCCAACGAAAGACACATTGCC
>JAGBWW010000070.1 GCA_017629595.1 Clostridia bacterium
CAAAATGTTGCTACTCTTTATTTTTGTTGGAAATATTTGTTTTTTGGCATCGTTGGTTGAGGTCGTCAACGAATATAGTCGTCTAACATCTTTTTCTTGACGTCGTATTTGTCCATTACAGCACCTATAACCACGAACACTATGCTACTGGCTAACGCCTGAATAAGTGAGCTGGGAATTCCGGACAGCGAAGCTGTGAAACTTTCGGTAATTAAAACTTCGTAAAGATAATATCCCACCACGGAAATTAGTGTAGCAGGCAAAAGCATAACTAGATTTCTTTTTGTTAAGATTTTGTTTGCCTTGCAAGTAAACAAAAGAGCCAATAAACCTTTTATTATCATTGAGCCGGGAGCCCATATTGCATATCCCGTAAGCAAATCTGCAAACATAGCGCCCAAAACGCCAACCGATATAGAATAAGGCATTGGCAGTACGCAAGATGCAATAAAAATAAATCCATCGCCACAATGCACGTATCCATTATTTGTGGGAATATGTAAATATGCGGTAACGACAAAAACTAACGCCGAAAAAATCCCCGTCATACATATCAACTTTGCTTTGTTGTTTTTCATAATAAAAGAGTAATTTTCAAGGCAATATTACCCTGAAAATTCACTGAAAATACCTCTCCTCAAATTCTTGTTTATAGGAAAACTTATTGTAGCAAAAGAACTGTTTTTATTCAAGCAATTTTGTGTTTAAAAAAAACTCCACTTTGTTATAAGCAGAGTTTTCTAAAATATTCTATTAAAAGCCCTATGAAAAGGGTGCAAAACGGCACGTCTTTTTTTTGGTTATTTGGTTCGGCGAGGTTGTATTTTGTATTCAAACAAGCCGTGTTGGTTGCAGTGATATACGATTTTTCCACTGTACACCTTGGGAAGTCTTACTGCACAATCTTGTTCGGGATATAGGCGCAAAGTAAGTATTCGGTCAAAGCCTACGTACGCCGTAAACGTGAGATAATGCTCCTTGCTCATTTCGTGAGGCCATTGCAAATACAATTCATCATCAACTTCCGTGATGACAAGTTGATGCGCCTCGTCGGCAACTTTTGCTTTCAAAGGCTCCAGCAATTTGCCACAACACACAATTTGGCTGTTTCCCAACGTTTGCATTGTGCTTCCACAACAAGGGCATACGTAAAATTTTGTTAACCTTACGTTTCCACTTTCCGTTTTGTTTTTTATCAAACGTCCCGACAACAAACTTCTTTCGTTTACACCAAGAATATCTGCCAATGCCGACAAGGTTGATACGTCGGGGAAACCTTTTCCCGTTTCCCATTTGGAAACGGTTTTGGGTACAACGCCCAATTTTTGAGCCAACTCTTTTTGCGTCATGCCTTTTTCTTTTCTTAAATTATACAATAATTCTCCGTTTTTACTCAAATCCATTTTTCTGCACCTCTATGCTTTGATTATACCATAAACAGTCAAAGCCAAGCAAGGCTATCTATTCCACCAACCGTTCACTTTGCTTTTTGGGGATTGATTCAATTTGACAAATGGGCTTTTGCCTCTTGTAATTTTTGCCTTAAAGATATATACTTTTAGTATGAAAGTAAAATTGAAACAACTTGATAAACAAGTGCGGTTTTCAGGAGCAGTTTTGAAAACCGTTTTGCCCCATTACACGAAAGGTCTTTTCCAAGGGGCAAACGGCTTTTTGCGTATTTTTATGCGTGGACGAAAACCCAAAGACCTATGCGCCAAACACTTTACCACAACTCGGCCCGACGGCACAAAATTGAAACTTTTGGTATGTTCGCCTAAAAATCCTACAAATGCGGTGGGGGTGTTGTGGTTGCACGGTGGCGGATTTGCAATGGGTACTCCCGAACAAGATTTTTCTCATTACAAACTGTTTGTGAAAAAATTTGGTTGCGTAACCGTTGCGCCATACTACCGACTTTCAACCAAAGCCACTTATCCTGCGCAAACGGAAGACTGTTATTTGGCACTTTTGTGGTTGAAAAACCACGCCAAAGAGTTGGGCGTAAACGACAGTCAGTTGTTTGTTGCCGGAAACAGCGCCGGTGGAGGCCTTACGGTGGCAACCTGCCTTATGGCACGAGATAGAAAGGACGTGTCGGTTGCCTTTCAACTGCCCCTTTACCCCATGTTGGACGACAGAGATACATCAACCAACAAAGACAACGATGCACCAAATTGGAACACAAAAAGCAACCGTCTTGCTTGGAAAATGTATTTGGGCGACCTTTACCAAACGGAAAACGTACCCGTTTACGCCTCCCCTGCACGATGCCAAGATTTTTCGGGTATGCCTCCTTGTTGCACCTTTATAGGCGACGTTGACCCATTTTTGCAAGAAACGATTGAATACGTTGAAAAGTTGAAAAAAGCAGGTGTGGACATCACTTTCAAAGTGTATAAGGGCGGATTTCACGCATTTGAGTTGATTTGTCCACAAAGCGACATTGGAAAAGACGCCACAAAGTTTTATTGCGACGCCATTGAAAACGCCATTGCAACACGTTTTGCACCACAACCTAAATAGCAAAACAAAAGCACGAAAGGTTTACTTTCGTGCTTTTTTATTGCAAATTTTTATAAACTTATTGGGTGACTTGTTCTTGTGTTTGGCAAGGTTGTTGCTCTTCTTTTAAAGACTGCTTTTCGCTGTGCAACAAGTGGTTGGTGCCTGCCAACAATGCTGCGTAAAACATTCCCACAAAGGGCAAAAACCAGTTGTTGTCCGTCAAGGACATAACGAAAACGTTCAAAAAGCTGAGCGCAATCCACAATTTTTCTTTGGTGGGTTTTAGCAACAACGATTTCCATACTTGATATTTGTGCACCGAATAACCAAAGAAACCAACCAAACCCGTGCAAACGATTATTTGTATAATCTCGTTGTGGTACATATTTGAGAAAATCGTGGAATTGTTTAAGCCAATGTCGGGGCTGAAACCTGTGCCAAAAAGTGGATTGTTTACAAAATTCAGCAAACCGTTTTGCCACAAGACAAATCTTCCCGAATCGTCAAAGCCTTTTTCAAAGTATCGTGCAAAAAGATATCTAAACGGCTCGGCAAAGAAGAACACCACCACCAACGCCATACCAATAAGCACTGTTAAGCAAACGACGAAACGTTTTCTGTATTTTGTGGTTGCAAGAAGCAAAATGGTACCAATAACCAACACTATGCAACTTGAAAGCAAACTGGTGCGACATTGTACGAAAATTTGAACTGCCGTCAAAATAATTGCCAAAGTGTAATATGCCCAACCGTATTTTCGTTTGTGAGCAAGATACAGCGCCGTAGGAATTCCCATTGCAATATATGGACCGATGTTGTTGCAAACACCCCAACCTAAGTCCAAATTGCCACGCAAAACGTCGCCGTCCGGACCAATGAGATTGCCGGCGTAATACTGCTCAATAATGCGAGCAACAAGTTGAATTACTACCACACAACTTGCCACGGTCATGGCTTTGGACATATATTCTATGCCACCTTTTTCCCAATCAACCGTCACAACCAAAACGTAGGCAATGCCAAACCAAAAGGTCAGTTCCATAACCGCCACCACGGCGTTGTTTAAGTCGTAATCACTGTGCCAATTGATTTGGTTGAAACCAATCAATTCGGCAATATCCAAACCGTTGACAAGCATACAAATAGAGAAAATTATGATGCCCAAATTAAATTTGCATTGAGCAAGTTTTTTCCACCATTGTTTGGTCAAGAAAATTTTCAAAACGAACGTTGCGACAATTGCACCACCCATAACAAAATACATTTGCATCATTTGAGGGGATTGATAGTAGGTGTAGTCGTAGTTGCCTCCGTTTGAAGGGCCGTTTTCTATGGATATCAAAGAATATGCCAAAAAGGCAAAAAGCATGATGGGTTTGCCGTCTTTTGTGGTGAGCAAAACAAAAATCAAAAGGCAAGCAAAAACGTAAAAACCAATAAGGTCAAGTGCAGAAAAATGAGTGACGAGGCTGATGCCTGCCACCAAAAACATAAAGTAAGGAGAAAGTACCGCCTGTTGCCAATACCACGCCAAACCTTTTTTGTTGATTTCTTGTTGTTTATCTAACATTTTTCCTGCTTAATTACTTAATAATGCTCTTTTGCTTTTGTTTGATCAAAGTTTAGTAGGTGCATTATAGCACCATGCGCATCAATTGTCAAACAATATCAAAATTCGTTGTTTTAACTATAATAATACATATTTTTGTATTATATTTTGCTTTTTGTTCATCTCTAAACTTTTTTTTGTTCCGTTTTTTATATTATGTCAAAATTTTGAAATAAGTCGCTTTTTGTTGACAAAAGCAACCATCTTTTGATAGACTTTTGCCTTGTGGTGACATTATGAATAACTTAATTAAAAAGTATTTCGGCGATAAAGAATTTTATAAGATGGTGTTTGCAATTATCACACCCATCATGTTGCAACAATTGATGCTTTCTTTGGCAGGATATATTGACAACTTGATGATAAACGCCTATGGCGGAGTGGGTGATTTTGCTGCATACAACGGCGTTTCCGCTGCAAACAGAATTATCTTTGTTCTCAACTTTACCGCACTTGGCATTGCCGCAACGGCAAGTATTTTTATTTCTCAATATTTTGGTGCAAACAACAAAGGAAAAGTGCAAGAATCTTTTCGTCTTTCCCTTGTATTTGCAGTCATTTTTGGCGTAATAAGTTTTTTGGTTATTGAATTTGTCGGAGACAATATCGTAAATGCTTATTTGCAAGATCCAACAGCCAGAAACTTCGGTTATCGCTATCTTGACGTAATTAAGTGGGCAACAGTAGTTCAATGCCTTATTATGGCTTGTGCAAACGCATTGCGTTCAACAAAACAAACTGTTGAACCTATGATTGCAGGTTTTTCCGGTATCGGCATAAACGTCTTGCTTAACTACGCTTTAATTTTTGGTCACTTTGGTTTGCCCGAAATGGATGCTCAAGGCGCCGCATTGGCAACACTCATTTCCCGTATTGTGGAATTGGCAGTTTTGCTCGTTGTCCTTTTCAAAGGCAAAAACTCGTGGTTTTCCGGTTGTTTCAAAAGTTGGAAAGTGGAAAAAGCTTTGTTCTCTTCCTTCTTGAAAAAAGGTATTCCTCTCGTTTTGAACGAACTTTTGTGGTCTTTGGGTTGCGTTTTGTTTGCATTGTTTTACTGCTGGAAAAACGACGTTTGGTACAATGCATACGCTTACGCACAAAACATAAGCGACTTGTTCTTTATCGTCTTTGCAGGTATTGGCAATGGCACGGCAGTGCTTATTGGCTCCGCACTTGGTTCGGGCGATTTTGAAAAAGCAGTTGATTACAGCCACAAACTGCAAGGTTTGGGCGTTGTTTTGGGCATCGGCTTGGGTCTTTTGATGGCGACAACTTCTCCTTTGACAAGTTTACTTTTCCAACCTGATCCTCAAACGAAACAAATGATTATCGGCGTTTTGTGCATAATCGGTTTCTTTTTGGCAATCTACTCGTACAACACGGTCAACTTCTTTGTGCTTCGTTCGGGCGGGGACAGCTTGAGAGCATTTTTCCTTGACCAAGTTCCCTCGTTTGCAATTGGTATTCCCTTGGCAATTTTACTTGGTGTAAACGCCTCCCGTTGGGGATTGACCCTTCCTTTTATTTTTGCTTGTACACATATAAGCGATATAATTAAAATTTTTGTGGGAAACAAATTTATCAAAACGGGCAAATGGATTGTCAACCTTACGAAATAAATTAAATAAAACGGCAATAAAAAAGCAAACTCAAAAAGAGTTTGCTTTTTTTTGTTAACTTGTATTTTGTTGTAAATTTAAAATGGAATATTTACGTTGACAAAAATTTATTTTAAGCAAAATTATTCACTGCGCAATGCTTCCACGGGGTCTTTGTTCGCCGCCATTTTGGAGGGGATTAAACCTGCGACAAACGTCAACAAAATGGAGATAAGTCCCAATGCAACACCACCAACCCAAGGCAACGTTGCAACGCCGACGATACCCGTGAGGTTTTTGACGATGATGTTTACGGGAATTGTGATGAGCAACGTGATGCACAAACCCAAAAGCCCTGCAACAAAACCGATGATGATTGCTTCGGCATTGAACACGTTGGCAATGTCACGTTTGCTTGCGCCGACCGAACGAAGCACACCGATTTCTTTGATTCTTTCCAAAACGGAAATGTAGGTGATGACACCAATCATAATGGAAGATACCACCAAACTTGTGGAAACAAACGCCGTCAAAACAATGGTGATTGCACTCAAAATGACCGTCATTGAAGAAATCATAATACCTAACGTGTCGGTGTAAGAAATTTGTTCAACTTCTTCTTTGTCTGCATTGTATTGAGCAATCAACTCAACAATGTAATCTTTGTCTTCAAACGTTTTGGGGAAGATGGAAATTGATTCGGGGTGGTCAACGTTTACAACGCCAAAGGCATCGTAATTGTCCGAAAGAGTGTTGTTTTCAAAAGCCAAACCTGTCGTCACGTCAACCGTTTCGTCTGCTTTTTGTGCCAAGACGACGGGGGAGTTGTCCGTTTTGGAAATGATTTCTTGCGTAAGTGCAGGGGAATAACTGACGCCACTGCCCAAACTGCCCGATGCGTTGCCTTCTTTGACACGCACGATACCCACGATTTCAAGCGTAATGGAATTGTTTTGCAATTGACTTTGAACAAAATCACTGTCCGCATCTTGAAGAGTATATACGCCACCGTTGTTTTGATACATCAACGCCGTAGGCAACACTTCATAGGTCAAGCCAACCAAGTCTGCCATGGGAATTGCATCGTTTTCCGTTTCATCATAGTACACACCCAAAAGGTCGTTCATAATTTTTTCCTTTTGTTCATCAGAAAGAGTACTTATGTGACTGGAAGAAAAGTCAGGGAAAACAGGGCTTTCCTCCGTAAACAAAAATTCAAATTGGTTGTCGGGGTCAAGAATAAATCCGGGGATATTACCTAAAATACTGTCAAAATAGCCGTTGAGCAACAAGAATTTGTAATATTGATAGTTAATGTTGTTGGAACGCAAACCCAAATTGTACAAAACGTAATCGGGAATCGTGTTGTATTCACTGACAACCAACAACGCTTGGTTGGGATTGGCCATATCGTTCCACTCGCCTGCCAAAAGGTCGTATTGCAACTGCAAAAGATCAGTGTTGTCCAACATTTCGGTAAAGACGTCAAAATAGGAAGAAAGTGCCGACATTGAGTTTCCACCGGGAACGTAAGACATCATATCCAAAGAGTTTACCGGTCTATACGAACTGACGTCAACGCCGTCGTCCACTTCTTCATACCACTTGAACAAGTTGACGTCCACGTCGTAACTGTATTGTATGCCGTTGATGTGCTCTTCCAAATCTTCCACAGCCAAAATGTATTCGTTGAAAGACTTTAAGTCGTTTGTAACTGTGCCAACGGTGGAGGTTGCCAATAAGTTGTTCAAAATGGGAGTGGGGCGAACTTCATCTACGTCGGGGAAAGATTCGTATTCAACACCGCCTTGCGTCATCGTTTCCATCATTGCCGCAAGGTTTTGCGTTTCGTTGTAGATGGTGACGGGGTAGTTGGACAAGGCGTCTTCTTGTACACGGTCAATGTATAGTTGGAAACCATTGGATAAAGACAAAATGAGCGCAATGCCAATGATGCCAATGCTTCCTGCAAAGGATACCAACAAAGTACGAGCCTTTTTGGTGAGCAAGTTCTTGAAAGACAACGTCAACGCCGTAAAAAAGGACATGCTTGTCTTTTCTTTTTTTGTTTCTTTTACTTGCTCCGTCTTGGAAGGATTGTAGGGGTTGGAGTCGACAGTTACTTCGCCGTCCAACAAGCGAACGATTCGTGTGGAATATTCGTCGGCAAGGTCGGGATTGTGAGTAACCATAATGACAAGTTTTTCACGTGCTACTTCTTTCAACAATTCCATAATTTGCACACTTGTCGTTGTGTCCAAAGCACCCGTAGGTTCGTCAGCAAGCAAAATATCGGGATCGTTTACCAAAGCACGAGCAATGGCAACACGTTGCATTTGCCCACCGGAAAGTTGGTTGGGCTTGACGTGAATTTTATCTTGCAAACCGACTCGTTCCAAAACACGAGTTGCTTTTTTTCTTCTTTCGTTTTTGGAAACGCCCGACAAGGTAAGTGCCAATTCAACGTTTTCCAAAACGGTAAGATGGGGAATAAGGTTGTAACTTTGAAATACAAAACCTATTCTGTGGTTGCGATAAGCATCCCAATCTTTGTCTTTGAATTGCTTGGTGGATTTGCCATTAATCACTAAATCGCCACTTGTATATCTGTCCAAGCCACCGATTATGTTGAGCAAAGTGGTTTTTCCACAGCCGGAAGGTCCCAAAATGGAAACAAATTCGCTGTCCCTGAAAGTAAGTGAAACACCCTTTAAGGCTTGCACCACTTCGTCTGCTACATAATAGTCTTTTTTGATGTCTTTAAGTTGCAACATTTTTAATTCGTTGCCTCCTTTTGTCAATTACTTTACGACATATTGTACCACGAATAACTTAAAATAAAATTAAACGGGCCGTCGTATCCTCGTTTCATATATGATAACACAAAATTTTGGATGCAACAACCCTATGATGTGGTCATTTTTTGTTGGTTTTTATAAATTAAACGTTCTTTAACGCTTGTTCAATTTGCAAATGCAAACGATCCAAGTTGCCGTTGTTTTTTAAATACACTTGCCCAACGTAGTCCTTTTGCAAGTGATACGCCTTTTCTACGTAATCTTTACCACGGCCTTGGGCACGATTTAGGGCAATTTCTTTGTCCGTTTGCACCACCCAAACTTGTGTCCAATCAAAATGGAAAGCGTCAAGACGTGCAATTTCGCAAAAAACAATTTGACCTTTTAGCCCGTCAATTTTGCTTTCTATTTGTTCCTTTACACCAAGGTTGACCAAGGCGCTGTATTCTTCCAAAAGGCGAACGTCGTCAAAAACCTTTTTTGCAACAAACTCTACGTTGAGTTTTTCCAAAACGTAAGCTTCTTTGCCCAACAAGTTTTCAACTTTTTTTCTGACTTCTTCTTGGTGCAAAACGTCTTTGGCAATTTTGTCGCAGTCCATAACAAAATACCCTTTGCTTGATAAATAGGCGCAAACGGTGGATTTGCCTGATGCGATTTTTCCTGTGATTGCAACGATTTTACACTTCATATAAAGTAAGCCCTTCTTCCAAATCTACCGACAAAGGACAATCCAACTGCACGGCTTGTTCCATTTCGGTTTTTAAAAGGTTTTTGACCACTTCCACTTCTTCTTCAAAGCAGTCAATAATAAGTTCGTCGTGAATTTGCAAAACAATTTGACTTTTAAGTCCTTGTTCTTTCATTTTTTGATCCACTTTGAGCATGGCAATTTTCATAACGTCGGCGGCAGAGCCTTGCAAAGGCATATTTTTTGCTGCTCTTTCACCAAAGCCACGCAAGTTTCCGTTTGCCGATTTTATTTCGGGAATATATCTTCTGCGATTGGTAATCGTTTTGACGTAACCGTTTTCTCGTGCAAAATTCACGTTTTGGTCAAGATAACTTTTTACCAAAGGGAATTTTTCAAAATAGTCGTTGATATACTTTTTGGCTTCTTTGAAACCAAGATTTGCATTTTGCGACAAGCCATAGTCGGATATGCCGTAAATGATGCCAAAGTTTACCGATTTTGCCATACGGCGCATATCTTTTGTTACCAATTCCAAAGGAATACCAACGAGCTCCGATGCAACTCGTGCGTGAACGTCTTGCCCCGTTTTGAAAGCGTGGAGTAAATTTTCGTCCCCAGAAAACGCCGAAACCAAACGCAATTCTATTTGCGAATAGTCAGCGCCCACAAATCGTCCGTTTTGCGACAAGAAAAGTTTGCGAATTTCCTTGCCCAATTCGGTGCGAATTGGAATATTTTGCAAGTTGGGGTCGCTTGACGACAATCTTCCCGTCGTCGTGAGCGATTGGTTGTAGGTGGTATGCACTTTGCCGAATTTTATCAACGGCTTCATTGCCTCCACGTAGGTGGAACGCAATTTTGACAAGGCTCGGTACTCAATAATCTTTTCCACAACGGGGTGGAAAGGAGCAATTTTTTGCAACACGTCGTTGTCGGTGGAATAACCCGTCTTGGTCTTTTTGCCGTGAGGCAAATTAAGTTTTTCAAACAACACCACACCCAACTGCTTGGGAGAGGCTACGTTGAATTTTTCTTGCGCCAAAGTGTAAATTTCTTGCGCCAAGTCGCCAAGTTGTTCTGCAAACGTTTTGGAAAGCACTTCCAAATAATCCACGTCAACTTTGACGCCCGTTTTTTCCATTTCGTACAACAATGTTGCCAAAGGCAATTCCACGTCCCAATACAAACTTTCCACTTCCATTTTTTTGAGCAAAGTTTCTCCGTATTGACTGAGCCAAAAAAGTGCCGTTGCATTGCTTTGCAAATTGAAACTTTCTTTTAAGTTTTGAAAGGTTTTGTGGTGCTTTTCAAGTGTGAGATAACTTAAAAGACTGACGTCATATCTCACGTTGTTGAGTTCTATGCCCAAGTTATCTAAAAAGTGTCTTTCGGCCTTGCTGTCGTACACAATTTTTGCGACGTCACTTTCCAAAAGGGGTTTAAGCACTTCGTAAGCCACCGTTTGGGTTATTTCGGCAAACATATCGTCGCAAATTTCCACAACGTATTCCGTCTTGTCGTCACACGCCAAATAAAGGTTTTTCGCAAAATATACGGCAACTTTTTCTTTTTCCAAAAGGTTTGAAACAAGTTGTTTGTATTGTTGCAAATTTACCTTTTTTTCTTCCACTTCGGGGGCTTTGGGCAAATTTGTGACAACGGAAACGTTACTTTGCAAACGTGTCAAAATAGACTTAAATCCCAAGTCTGCCAAAAATTGTTGCGCTTCATCGCCAAAGACGGGCAAGGTGCAATCTTGCAAATTGCAATCAATATCTACGTCCAATTTGATTGTGGCAAGTTGCTTTGATACGTATGCCATCTCTTTGTCTTTGAGAAGTTTTTCCTTTTGAGCGCCTTTTATTTTATCTATGTTTTCATAGACACCGTTCAACGTCTTGTATTGTGTCAAAAGGGCCGTTGCCGTCTTTTCGCCTATTCCTTGTACGCCCGGAATATTGTCCGACGTGTCGCCACGCAAGGCTTTGTATTCCACAATTTGCTCGGCGAAAAGTCCGTACAAGTCCACGATGTTTTGACTTGTTACGCTTTCCACTTCGGTAAGTCCTTTTTTGGTGAGCAACACCACGACTTTGTCGTCAACAAGTTGCAACATATCTCTGTCGCCTGTTACGACAAAGCAAGGCTCTGAAAAACGCTTTGCCAAGGTGCCAATTATGTCGTCGGCTTCTATGCCTGCTTGCTCCACCACGACGACCTTCATCTTTTCCAAAAGGTCGTGTAAAACGGGCATTTGTTTTGCCAAATCATCCGGCATACCCTTTCGGTTTGCCTTGTAGTCGGCATAAAGGTCCTTTCTAAAATTGTGTCCGTGCTTGTCAAAAGCCACCACCAACTTTGTGGGGGCGTAGTCTTTTAACACTTTCATCAAAAGATTGACGAATCCGTAAACGGCGTTTACGTTTCGTCCTTGTGAATCGTTTAATGCTGGTAAGGCAAAATATGCTCGGTTCAAAAGCGAGTTGCCATCAATAAAAACAATTTTTTCCATAAAGATATTTTACACTATTTTCTATATTTTTACAAGAGAAAAAGCAAATTGCATACAATACAAGTGATGACAGTTTTACTTAAAGACCTTAAAGGCGATAAAGAAGTGGAAACATTGTTGCAAATGAGCGAACAACAATTGGAAGCAATGGGTTATACCGAACACGGCAGACGTCACCGACTTGTGGTGGCAAGGCGCACTGCTCAAATTTTGCGTGAGTGGAAAATGGACAAAGCCGACGTTGAACTTGGTAAAATTTCCGCCCATCTCCACGACGTAGGATGTTCAATATCTAGGCACAACCACGCTCAAAACGGCGCATTGATTGTATATGATCTTTTGACAAAACGTGGTATGGACTTTTTGTCGGCAACCAAGGTGTCAAATGCGGTGGGTAATCACGACGAGCAGGTGGGCATTGCTTGTACCCCCATTTCGGCGGCGCTTATCGTTGCAGACAAATCGGACGTTCACTTTATGCGTGTGCGAAAAACAAAATTGACGGAAAAAAAAGGTTTGATTGACTATTCCGACATTCACGACAGGGTAAATTTTGCCGTAATTGACAACAGTTTGGTTTTTGACCACCAAGAAAAAACAATAATTTTGAATTTTGACCTTAATCAGCAAGTTTCAACGCCGATGGAATACTTTGAAATTTTCCTAAACCGTATGAAAATGTGCAAAAACGCCACCAAAAGCGTGGGTTGGAAATTCAAATTGGTAATCAATAAACAAATTTTGGGATAATTAAATAAAAGTATTGACAAATTAGAACATTTGTTCCATAATGTTAAATATGAAAGAAAAAGTCATTTTGCATTGCGATTTAAATAATTTTTACGCATCGGTGGAACAGGTGGAAAACCCTCAACTTTCGGCAAAGTATCTCGCCGTGTCGGGCAACCCTAGTGAAAGACACGGCATTATTTTGGCAAAAAACACCGAAGCAAAAAAAATGGGTGTCAAAACCGGCGAACCGATTTGGCAAGCTAAACAAAAATGCCCCGATTTGGTGTGCGTTTTGCCCCACTATGAACTTTACGTCCAGTATTCGTGTGCAGTAAAAGACATTTACAAACAATACACCGATAAGGTGGAAAGTTTTGGTATGGACGAGTGTTGGCTGGACGTAAGCGACTGCTCGCACTTTGGCACGGGAGAAGAACTTGCCCACAAAATTCGCAAGGAAGTCAAACAAAAATTGGGTCTTACCATATCGGTAGGCGTTTCCTTTTGCAAGGTGTTTGCAAAACTTGGAAGCGACATGAAAAAGCCCGATGCGGTAACCGTCATTTCCAAAAAGGATTTTAGACAAAAAGTTTGGCCGTTGGCTGTGGAAGAAATGCTTTTTGTAGGCAGACAAACCAAAGCTAAGTTGAATAAGCTTGGCATCTTTACCCTTGGTCAACTTGCTCAAACCGATTGCGACCTTTTGAAACGTCAATTTGGCGTAAACGGAATTAAGCTGTGGCAAAGTGCAAATGGACTTGACGACGGCCCCGTTCACAACGTAAACGACGTTGCCCCCATAAAAAGCGTAAGTCACGGCACAACCACCATAAAAGATATGTGCTCCTTTGAGCAAGCCGACAAAGTTATTGAGTATCTTTCCGAATTAGTGGCAACTCGCCTAAGACGATACGGCATGGAAGGCAAAGTCGTTCAGCTGACCATACGAAGAAACGATTTGTCCCACCAAAGCCGTCAACAAGCAGTGCCACCCACCCTTGTTGCAAACGAAATTTTGAAAAGTTCAAAAAAAATGCTTCGTCAAATTTGGAATCCCAATTGCCATTTGCCTTTGCGAAGCGTCACCGTATCCGTTGCACAACTGCAACCGGTAAGTGGTACGGTGCAATGCTCACTTTTTGACGGAGATCACGAAAAAAGACAACGATTGGAATTCGCCGTTGACCAAATACGCAAAAAATTCGGCTTTGAGTCCATTATGCTTGCCGACTGTCTTGACAGTGAAATTCTTGCCACAAAAACCACTGCCGAAGAAGATATGCTCCCTTTCAAAAGAAAGTAGGGTATTGATTTTTACATAATTTTCGGTTATAATGCAAAAAATGGAGGTATGATTCAATGAAAAAAGCATTTTTGACTTTGATTTTTGTGTGCGTAGCAGTCTTTGTTTTGTTGGGTATCCTTGCTTTGTTTGAAGTGGTTGACCTTTTTGGTGAATCTTCAATTTTAGGCAAACTGTTTCTCACTTCCCTTGTGGGGATGGTGGCAGGCTCTATGTTTTTGTTGCCCATTGACACAATGGCAACACGAAAAGTCCTTTCCATCGTTACCTTTTTGCTCGTTTGCTTTGCTTTGGTAATGTTTTTGATTCTTATTTGGTTTCCACAAGTTACCCAAACGGACAACTTTAGCAAGATTTTGTCGGTGGTAGCTACGTTGAGCCTTTCGTCCTTTGTAATTTTGTCCTATTGGATTCGTTTACAAAAGAAACACGTACTTTTGCAAATTGCAACCTATTTCTCCATTTTGGCACTTGTTGTGATGATAAACTGGATGGTTTTTGCGCCTACACCCGAAAACTTTATGACTTTCTTTTGGATGTTTGTAATTTTGACGGCGGCAGGAATTATTATCCTTGGAGCATTGGCAGGTAAAAAAGGTTCGAAAACAAACGAAGTTGCACAAGACAAAGTGATTTTGAGCAAAGAAGAATATGACGGCTTAATTGCACGCATTAAAGAATTGGAAGAAAAATTGAAACAATAACCAATAAATTAAAAAAGTCCGTAGCGTATGCTACGGACTTTTTGTTTGTAAAAAATTATTTTTTAGATTTTTCTTTGGGTTTTTTAATTTTGTTCAATTTCTTGTTGATGTCCAACAATTGTTCTTTTGTGAATTCAACACCAATCATACTTACCATACCCGTCAAACGCAAAACGGTGAAACCACCCAACATTTGCATTATTTCAGGACCGAATTCAAAACCACCCATTGCACTTTTATCTTTTTTTGCCATGAGTTTTGTAAATATACCAATAAACAACAATTTGCCTTGCAACGTTGCCATGATGTCGCCAATTTTGTCGTTGAGCGAGAAGTGACCTTCTACTTCGGTGATGTCAAACCAGTTGAGAATTGCGTTCTTTTCTTTGAGACGGTATGCTTCGTTGAAAACTTCCACTTTATTGACGTAACTTTCGTCTTTGAAGTCGCCTGCAACGGCAACCAAGTGCGTTTTGCCTACGTTTGGTACGTCAAAATAGAAGAAATGATCTTCGGCAGTCTTTTTGCCAAGGCTTTGTCCGTTTGCAAACAATTCCACTTCGGGAAGGTTGGAGTAAACGGTAACTTTTGTTACGTCTTCAACACGGTCAACGTAACGTTTTCCGCACAAATGCACGAAAGGATCGCTGGACAACCATGCTTTGTATGCATAAAAAGAGTCTTTTTTGTATTTGCGATCAAAGGTAATCAAGCCTTTGTGGTTTTGTCCGTTTTCGCCACCTTCGCCTCTCGCATCTGCGCCAAAGTCAAACATGTTCCATACGTGGGTTGCCCACAAGTATTTTCTTGAGAAAAATTGTTTGATAAGTTCTTCGTGGTAATATGCTTGATATTCTTCCGTGTAGTCGCCTTGGACGGGTTTAGACGTGTGCCAATTGAGTGCTTCACAGCCATATTCGGAACAACCAATGGGGATGTTGGGCCAACGTTTGTGGAATTTATCAAACCAAGGACCGTTCATCGTTGTGTCGCCACCATACCAACCAAAATAGTGGTTGTAAGATACGACGTCGGGAATTTGGACGTAAGGACTTTCAATGGAGCAGGGAGATACTGCTGCAATGGTTGTCAAACGCGTGGGGTCCATTTGGTGGCACAAATCGTTGAGAATATTGTGGTTTTCCAACAAGTCGGGATCTTTGTCGCCTTTCATCGTGATTTCGTTGGACAAGCCCCATACAACGATGGATGCGTGGTTGTAGTTTTGTACGATAAGTTCTTTCATTTGAGAAATTGTGTTTTCTCTTGCCGTGGGCATGTGTTGGGAAATGTAGGGAATTTCTGCCCAAATTACTAAACCTTTTTCGTCGCACAAATCGTAAAAATATTGATCGTGTTGGTAGTGAGCCAAACGAATTGTCGTTGCTCCCATTTCCATAATTAGATCAATATCTTCTTCGTGATGTTCTTTGAGCAATGCGTTGCCCAAGCCCCATCTGTCTTGGTGACGGGATACACCACGCAAAGGATATTCTTCGCCGTTGAGAATAAAGCCGTTTTCCGAATCAATCTTGAAGGTACGGCAACCAAAACGAGTGCAAACGTTGTCAATTACCTTGTCTTCAACAAGTTCCACTTCACAGCAATACAAATAAGGGTCTTTGCGACCGTGCCACAAGTGAACGTTTTCCAAATTGAAAATTGCTTTTGTTTCGGTTGTTTCTTGCGTTGCAACGACCTTTTCGTCTTTGTCATAAATTGTGTAAACGAGTTTTTGACCTTCTTTGTAGTTGGTAAGATATACTTGCACTTCCACTTTTGCATCGTCGCCACAAACCGTGGGCGTGACTTGAATGCCGTAACCACCGAAGTAGTCCAAATCAAAGTGAGAGTGGCTTACGCAAATAAGATTGACGTCACGATACAATCCACCATAGAAAGTGAAGTCTGCCACTTGGGGGTAAACGTTTTGGTTTGCAGAGTTGTCCACGGCAATTACCAAAAGGTTTTCCATTTCAAGGTGGTCGGTCAAGTCCACTCTCCACGTGGAGTAACCACCGTCGTGGTGAGCCAAATTTTTGCCGTTAAGATATACGTCGGCAGAGGAGTTGGCACCCTTAATTTCCAAATAATAACGATCCGTTTGGGGCAAATCCATTTTATCAAATTTCTTTGCGTAGTAGGCTGTGCCACGATAATAATCGTTGCCACCGTCTTGACCGTCAATATTGTTCCACGAGTGGGGCAAATTTACAAAATCCCACTTGGGGTTGATTTCACAAGGAACTTCATTTGCGTTTTTGGTGAAGGACCATTTTGCGTTGAAGTTGATAATTTGTCTCATTTTTGTTCCTCCATTTCAATAGGTACAATACATGTCCAGCAGGTTGGCTACCGGACATAATATCGTAAAACCTTTAATTTTTTAATACAAAATCAATTTCTTTTTGTTATTCGGCAACTGCTGTTTTTTCTTGTTCGTGTCTTTCATGAAGTTCTGCAGTCATTGTTTCAACCGTCTTTTTGTCAAGGTTGTAAATAAGAGCAATACCGACAAACATCATAACTGCGCTCAACGTGTAAAGACCTGCGACCAACCAACACATATTTTTGGCTGTTTCAATAGATTGACCAATTGTGCCAAGGCCGGATACGTAACCGAGTGCGCCCATAATCAACAAAACAACGGAAGGGCCAACGCCTTGTGCAAGTTTTCTAAAGAAAGAGTGCAAAGAGTAAACCGTGCCTTCTTCTCTCGTACCGAATTTCCATTCGTTGTAGTCAATTGCGTCGCCCATCAATGCCCAAGATACGCAGGTGTAAACACCCATACCAAGTCCGAACAAAATCAAACCTGCCATATAAACGATGAGTGCATAGTCTTGATGAACCATAGGGAAGATAAGCATAACCAATGCGCCAACCAAAGAAACCAACGTGCCGACGACGGATGCTTCTTTTTTGCCAACTTTTGCAACGATTTTCTTAATGAAAGGAATAAAGATGAACATAGGCAAGAAACCAACAATTTGTACCACACCAGACATACCTGCTTGGTTAAAATAGGTTGCAAACATAATTGTGTTTGCTGTGCTTGAAGATTGCATACCCAAGAACATACCCATTGCTGCAACCGTTGCGCCAACTGCAGGACGATTTCTCAAGAAATTGCCAAATGCTTTGATAACGTTGAATTTTTGTGTTTCGTTTGTTTTTACGGAGTTTTCGTCAACACGGATTGTGATAGTTTTGAGCATAAATATAAATGCAATAAAGCCCAAAATACCCATAATCAGTGCTACCCAGAAAACTCTTTCGCCCAACAACATCTCTACCGGTTTGCCCGTGATTGGACTTAAAACAGCATCGCCAACGTTGTAGGGTTGACCCGTTATGGGGTTAACAAAGAATTTTGTAACGTCAAAATCTTCGGGAATCTCAATTCTGTCAAGGAAATCACCTGTTCCGTCAAAATAAACGGGACGCCAAATAAGCATGGGAAGAATGATGCCGGGAAGCAAATTGCCTACCATGGAACCGATGGAGCGCCACGTGGAAAGCTGTGCTTGTTCTACTTTGTCGCTGGATACCAAAGAAAGCATGGATCCGTAAGGTACGTTTGCAATGGTGTAGCAAGCGTCCCAAATTACGTAACCAACAATAAACAACATTGCTTTGATCCATACGTCGGCTTTAGGGAAAGGTAAAAATACCATTGCACCTGCAACCAAAAGACCACATGCACCAATAAAGATGTACGTCTTGAACTTGCCCCATTTATATGCTCTTCTGTCCGAGTCAATCAACGAGCCAATAAGAGGGTCGTTTATTGCGTCCCAAATTTGAACTGCTAAAAGAAGAGCAGAAAGAAGACCCGTTTCCAGCATCATATATACGAGCCAGAAAGTTTGAACTGTTCCTTTGAGTGCAAAACTCATATTGCAACCAAAGTCACCTGCGGCGTATGCAATTTTGTCTCTCATACCAAACTTGCGTTTGCCATTTTCATCTAAAAGAATTTCTTTTGCCATAAGTTTTCCCCTTGTTTATTTTTTTATTTTTTCTCTTTGAAAAAATTAAGTACGAAACAAAAAAACAAAAGGTTTGCCTTTCGTCCTCATAAGTATAAAATATAATTTTAAAATTTGTGAGTATTATCTTTGGCATTTTTTGTATTTTTTTAATATGTTTAGCATTTCTAGTGTTGAATTTAACAAAATTTTGTGCTATACTTTGATAGCTGGTACGCTTCTTTGTTTTGGTTTCACTACTAGTCTACACCAACAACTATATTTTATTTTTAGGTGCAATCGTGTTTTATGAAAAGGAACTGAGTTTTTTGCGAGAAACTTTCCGCAAAAACCACGTGAGAACAACCATCGTTACTTTTGACGACCCCATTGACAAAATTATGGACGGCTACCTTGCAGTATCTTTTGGAATTGCTGAAACCAAAAACGACAGCATATCTAAATACCTTGTACGTCCAAAAAAACATACTTTGTACAAATCGGTGGACGACTTTGGCTTTAACTTCGTCTATATGATTTTGCCTGACAGAAAGGACGAGGCCGTTTTGATGATTGGCCCTTTTTCCAAGGTGGCACTTTCCACTCGTCAAACGTTGGAGTTGAGTGAAAAACACAAAATCAGTCCACAAAATCAACGTGCTTTCAACGAGCTTTTGGCGTCCGTTCCCGTTTTGCAAGAAGAAAGTCATCTGTTTTTGATGCTTAATACCTTTTGCGAAATTATTTGGAAAGGCTCGTCTTTTTCCATTGAGGACGGCTCTTTGCCCGGCAAAAACCCCGCCTCTCCCTTGCAAACGCAAACACAGTCGCAAACGGACAACTTTGACGAATTGATGTTGGAAATGAAGGTTATGGAAAACAGATACGCCTTTGAAAACGAATTATTGCAGGCAATTTCCACTGGTCAAGTTCTTTCGGAAAATCAGTTTGCACCATTTGGGACGGAACCTCAAATGGAAATGCGCACCACCGACAAGTTGCGCAACGCAAAAAACTATTGCATCATACTCAACACCTTGGCTCGTAAAGCGGCAGAAAATGGTGGCGTTCATCCTTTTTACTTGAACAAAGTTTCCACAAAATTTGCCATAAAAATTGAACAACTTTCTTCTCCCAACGAGTGTTTGAATTTTCTGAAAGAAATGATTTACGCCTATTCAAGGTTGGTAAGAAAGCACTCTATGAACTCGTACAGTATGGCTATTCAAAAAACCATTCTTTTGATTGACAGCGACTTGGCAATGGACTTTGATTTGAAATCTCTTGCCGAAAAACAAGGATTATCTCCCGGTTACTTATCCACACTATTTAGAAAGGAAACGGGAAAAACCCTTTCCGAGTATATACGCGACAAACGTATTAAACACGCATCTCACCTTCTTGCAACCACCCACCTGCAAGTGCAAACGATTGCTTTGCACTGTGGTATTATGGATTTGCAATATTTCTCTAAAATATTCAAACGCCATACGGGCAAGACCCCCAAAGATTTTCGCCTAGATGCGAAAAAACGTAACAAATCTTGATGGAGGAACACCAACGTGCCTGCTTTTTTAACGGACAATTTTCTTTTAGATACGCCCACGGCGCAATTGTTGTACCATAAATACGCAAAAAGCGCCCCTATAATTGACTACCACTGTCACGTCAGTCCAAAAGAAATTTTTGAAAACAAAAAATTTGAAAACATTACCGACGTTTGGCTTTCGGGTGACCACTATAAATGGCGTTTGATGAGATCCAACGGCGTAGATGAATTTTATATCACCGGCAACGCAGACCCCTATCAAAAGTTTTTGAAGTTTGCCGAAACTTTGCCCAAAGCTATCGGCAACCCTATGTACCACTGGTGCCACTTGGAATTGAAAAACTATTTCGGGTTTGACGGCGTTTTGAATAAGGACACGGCAAAACAAGTTTGGGACCTTTGCAAAGAAAAATTGCAACAACAATCGCTTAGCGTAAGGGGCATTATAAGTCAAAGCAACGTCAAATTTATCGGCACGACCGACGATCCCGTTGATAGTTTGGAATATCACCAAAAAATCGCCCAAGACGACACCTTTGACACCACCGTTGCTCCATCTTTCCGTCCCGACAAAGCACTTAATATTGAAAAAGACGGCTGGAAAGAATACGTTGAAAAGTTGGGCAAAGTAGCTTCCGTCAACGTCGTTGACCTTGACAGTTTGAAAAAAGCATTGGCAAAACGCATTGAGTTTTTCCATCAAAACGGCTGTAAGGCAAGTGACCACGGTTTGGACAACGTTGTCTTTTATGAGTTGCCCGAAGAAGAAATTGACGTAATTGTTAAAAACGCACTTAACGGATTTGCCATAAGCCAACAACAAGCATCAGCTGTAAAAACGCATCTTTTGCTCTTTTGCGCAAGTAAATACGTAAAATTCGGTTGGGTTATGCAGTTGCACTTTAACTGTTTGAGAAACCCCAACACCACCATGTTCAAAAAACTTGGCGCCGACTGTGGCTTTGACTGTATCGGCCCTCACAACGGCTCTTTGGCTTTGGCAAAGTTGTTGGACACGCTTTACGCACAAAACCTTTTGCCTCGCACCATTTTGTACAGTCTTGATGCCAATGACAACGCTTTTTTGGATACCTTGATTGGCGCTTTCCAAGGAAGCGACGTTGCAGGTAAAATTCAACACGGTTCGGCTTGGTGGTTCAACGACAACAAACAAGGTATGATTGACCAACTTGTCAGCTTGGCAAATTTGAGCCTTTTGGGTAACTTCGTCGGTATGTTGACCGACTCACGTAGTTTTTTGAGTTACGCCCGACACGAATATTTCCGCCGTATTTTGTGCAGTATCGTCGGCAAATGGGTGGAAGACGGCGAATATCCCAACGATGAACCGGCTCTTGCCCAAATTGTTGAAGACATTTGTTATAATAACGCACACCGCTATTTCGGTTTGTGATTGGAGGTAAATATGAAACTTTCTTTCCGTTGGTACGGACAAGACGATCCCATTTCGTTGGAATACATTTCTCAAATTCCCGGCATGAAGTCTATCGTTTCGGCAGTTTATGACGTAAAACCCGGCGAAGTATGGCCCAGAGAAAGCCTTGCTCAAATAAAAGAAGAGTGCCAAAAGCACAACCTAGTCTTTGACGTGGTAGAATCCATACCGGTACACGAAGATATCAAGTTGGGACGTGGCGACGTTGACAACCTTTTGGACGTCTATTGCGAAAATATTCGTCGTTGTGCCGAATACGGCGTAAAATGCGTAACGTACAACTTTATGCCCGTGTTTGACTGGACGAGAACACAACTTGACAAAAAAGCAAGTGACAGCTCAACAAGTTTGGTTATGTATTGGGACCAAATGAAAGGTTTGGACCCTTTGAAAGACGATATTCATCTTCCCGGTTGGGATTCTAGTTATACACAAGACCAAGTTCGCGAACTTATCGGCGCATACGACAAGTTGGGCGAAGAAGGTTTGTGGAAAAATCTTGAAAAGTTCCTCAAAAAGGTTATTCCCGTAGCTGAAGAGTGTGGCGTAAAAATGGCAATTCACCCTGATGACCCGCCCTACCCCATTTTCGGATTGCCCAGAATCATCACAAACGAAGAAAACCTTGATAGATTTTTGGCATTGGTGGACAGCCCTTCCAACTCTTTGTGCTTGTGCACGGGAAGCCTTGGTTGCGCAAAGTCCAACGATATTCCCAAAATGATTGAAAAATACGCATCAAAAGACCGTATTGCTTTTATGCATATTAGAAACGTAAAAATTATGGAAGACGGCTCGTTTGAAGAAAGAGCACACCTTTCTTCTTGCGGTTCGTTGGATATGTACGAAATTGTAAAAGCATTGTGCAAACACGGCTTTGACGGTTACGTTCGTCCCGACCACGGTCGCATGATTTGGGGCGAAACGGGTAAACCTGGTTACGGCTTGTTTGACAGAGCCTTGGGCGCAACCTATATCAACGGTTTGTTTGAAGCATGTCAAAAAAATTGCAAATAATAAATTTCATTTAGATAAATTAGGAGAGACAAAATGAACAAAAACGTATTGAACACTGATTTGAGTGGAAAAGTTGCCGTAGTAACGGGCGCAGGTGGAATTTTGTGCAGTTACTTTGCAAAAGTGTTGGCAAGAGCAGGCGCACGCGTTGCTTTGCTTGACCTTAACTTGCAAGCAGCACAAGGCTATGCCGATGAAATCGTAAAAGAAGGCGGTATTGCAAAAGCATATTCTTGCAACGTTTTGAGCAAAGAAATTTGCTTAGACGTGGCAAAACAAGTTTTGTCAGACTTAGGCCCTTGCGACATTTTGATTAACGGCGCAGGTGGAAACAGTCCTCGTGCAACAACCGATAAAGAATATTATGAAGACGGCGACATTGACGCAGACACAAAAAGTTTCTTTGATTTGGATGCCGACGGAGTAGGTTTTGTGTTCAATCTTAACTTCTTGGGTACACTTCTTCCCACACAAGCATTTACGGCACAAATGTTGGGACGTGAAGGTTGTTCAATTCTCAACATCTCTTCTATGAACGCATACACCCCTTTGACAAAAATTCCTGCATACTCGGGCGCAAAAGCAGCCATATCAAACTTTACACAATGGTTGGCTGTTCACTTCTCCAAAATGGGTATCCGTGTAAACGCAATTGCTCCCGGCTTTTTCTCCACAAAACAAAACGCACAATTGCTCTTCAACCCCGACGGAACGCCCACGGCTCGTACAGGCAAAATTCTTGCAGCAACACCCATGGGTCGCTTTGGTCAAACGGAAGAATTGGAAGGCGGTTTGCTTTTCTTGATTGATAACAAAGCATCAGCATTTATCACAGGCGTGGTATTGCCCATTGACGGCGGTTTCTCGGCATATTCAGGAGTATAACTTATGGAAAAATTTATCCCAGTAGTAGTAATTAAAGAATTGAGTGAAACGGACACAATTTTGACGGCTTTGAAAATGAACGGCATAAACTGTGCTGAAATAACTTTCCGCACCGCTTGCGCCGAAGAAGCAATTAAATACGCTGTCAAAAACTATCCCGATATGACAATCGGCGCAGGTACGGTCATCAACGCCCAACAATGCCACAAAGCACTTGATGCAGGGGCAACATTTATCGTTTCCCCCGGTTTGAGCAATGAAGTGGCAAAAGTTTGCCAAGCAAACAACGTTCCTTATTATCCCGGTTGCGTAACACCCACCGAAATTATGGCAGCACTTGACTTGGGTATCACGACGGTAAAATTCTTCCCTGCAAACGTGTACGGCGGTTTGAAAGCTTTGAAAGCTTTGTCTGCACCATTCCCTCAAGTGAAATTTATTCCCACGGGTGGCGTGGATAGAAACAACATTGACGAATTTTTGGCTTTTGACAAAATCGCAGCAATCGGTGGCAGTTTCTTTGTTGCCGAATCTTTGGAAAAAATGAAGGAGAAAAACTGATGAGCAAAGTCGTTACTTTTGGCGAAATTATGCTTCGCCTTGCACCCAACGGATATTACCGTTTCTTCCAAAACGATCAAATGCAAGCAACCTTTGGCGGTGGCGAAGCCAACGTCGCAGTATCTTTAGCCAACTTCGGCATTGACAGTTGTTACGTAACAAAATTGCCCAAACACGCAATTGGCGACGGCGCAATCAACTCTTTGCGCGCTTTTGGCGTTGACACAAGCAAAATCGTTCGCGGTGGCCAAAGAGTGGGTATCTATTACCTTGAAAAGGGCGCTTCCCAACGTGGTTCCGTTTGCATTTACGACAGAGCATATAGTTCCATCCAACTCGCCGACCCCAAAGATTTTGATTGGGACGCAATTTTTGACGGAGCAGATTGGTTCCACTTTACCGGTATCACCCCTGCATTAGGCGAAAATCTTGTGGAAATTTGCAAGCAAGCCTGTATCGTTGCAAAACAAAAAGGTGTAAAAATCTCTTGTGACCTCAATTACCGTGGCAAATTGTGGACACGTCAACAAGCCAACAAGGCAATGAGTGAGTTGTGCAAATACGTTGACGTTTGCATTTCCAACGAAGAAGATGCAAAAGACGTTTTCGGTATTGAAGCAGAAAACACCGATATTTACGGTGGAAAACTTAACCACGAAAGTTACAAATCGGTTGCAAAACAATTGAAAGATAAATTCGGTTTTGAAAAAGTTGCAATTACACTTCGCTCCTCTATTTCTGCCAGCGACAACGATTGGGCAGGTATGCTTTTTGACGGAGAAAACTATTGCTTCTCAAAATCTTATCATCTTCATATCGTTGACCGTGTTGGCGGTGGCGACTCTTTCGGCGGTGGCTTGATTTACGCTTTGCTATGTGGAAAATCAACGCAAGAAGCCATTGAATTTGCAGTTGCAGCAAGTGCATTGAAACACAGCATTGAGGGCGACTTCAACCGAGTAACCGTTGCCGAAGTGGAGAAATTGGCAGGTGGCGACGGCAGTGGCCGTGTTCAAAGATAATGACTAAATATTGAATTTTATACAACAAAGAAAAGTCCGTGTGGATACACGGACTTTTCTTTGTTTAAGTATTTGTTATTCACTTTCGGGAACGTAGCCACAAACAACAGGTCTGTTAGAGGAATTCCAATTGCTTTGCCAACCGTCGGGTTTGCTACTTGCTTGGCAATAAATTGCCAAGTTTGAACAAC
>JAGBWW010000005.1 GCA_017629595.1 Clostridia bacterium
AATTTTTCCAACTTTTTAATACCTTTGCAATAGTTGCTTACAGGGTCTTGACTGCCTGCGATAATTAGCAATGGCTTGTTTTCGATAAGAGCGTATTTACTCTTTTTGTAAAGGTGAGAGATGCCTTCCATAAATGTGCGATAGAAGTTTGCAGAGCAAACATAGCCACACATTGGATCGTCGTTGTACTTTTTGACTTCGTCAGCATCGCGGTTGAGCCAAGCGCTCTTTCCTGGGAATTTCTTTTCGTACATCTTGAAGGACAAGTCAACAAGCAGCTTGGCTGGATGTCTACCGCCCTTGTTGCGACACATACTGCGAGCGATGATTTTGCAAAGGTCAAAGCTGATATCCTTCATATAGTTGGAACCGCACAAAATGTAGCCAGAAACATTTGCGGGACACTCCTCCATTACCGCTTGAGTAATAAAACTACCGTAGCTATGGCCCATCATGATAACAGGCAATTTGTATGTGTCAGCGCAGTAGTCAATGAGTGCAATTTGGTCATTGACGTTGTTTGTCCACATATCGCCCTCTGCATAGCCAAGACTGTCCATTTCTGTGGATAGGCCGTGGCCGCGGTGGTCATTCATCACTACGATAAAGCCCTTGCTGTTGAGATATTGAGCAAAGTGGTCGTATCTAGCGGAGTGTTCTGCCATGCCGTGGGCGATTTTTACTACTGCCTTTGGGGATTGAACATCATCCCAAACGTAAAGTGCTACTTTGTTGCCATCGTGAGAGGTAAATTGACTTTGTTTCATTGCAAAATTCTCCTTTGATTGTTAGTAAAATTGTACACCACTAAACTAGCAAAGTCAATAGCCAATTTGATTTATCTAAAGACTTTTCTATTTACTGCTCAAATACAAACATCTCAATGCGACCGAGCGCCAAAACAATGGCAGAATTGGGAGTTTCAAAAAAAATGCCAAAGTTAATTTGCATATATATTTTGCATACAAATTACATAAAATATTGGTATGAAGATTGTATTTTGTGGCGGTGGAACAGCAGGTCACGTTACGCCAAATTTTGCCTTGATGGAAAAACTGATTGGAAACGACATGTACTACATGGGTACAGGCAGTATGGAAAAACGCCTTACCGAGCAATACGTGGAAAATGGCACTCTAGTTGAGTTTCGCGAAATTACCGCTGGCAAACTCAAGCGTAAGTTTGCACTATCCAACCTTTTGCTGCCATTTACTCTTGCCAAAAGCATAAGTCAATGCAAGAAACATCTCAAGCAAATCGCTCCTGATGTTGTGTTTAGCAAAGGTGGCTTTGTCGGTCTACCTGTGGTTATTGCCGCCAATAAACTCAAAATTCCAACAATTGTGCACGAGAGCGATATGTCGTTGGGGCTTGCCAACAAAATTTCTAGTTTGTATGCAACCAAATTATTTACAACTTTTGATTGTAGTAAAAAGGGGCAAACTGTGGGAGCCATTGTGCGACAATCGGCTTTAGAAGGCGACCGCAACAAAGGGCTAGCTGCAATGGATTTTGACGGTAAAAAACCCATTTTGCTTGTTCTTGGTGGAAGTTTGGGAAGCGTCGCTTTGAACAACGCCTTATTAAAGTGCAAAACCCTCGCCAACACCTTTGATATTTTCGTTTTGACCGGAAAAGGCAAACGAGTTGATTGCGATTTTATCCATCAAAGTGAATATTGCCTTGATATGCCAAGTTTGTTCTCTGCAACTACACTTGCCGTATGTCGTGGGGACGCAAACTCGTTGTGCGAATTGACCGAAACCAAAACCCCGTTCGTGTGTGTTCCCCTGGAAAAAAGTAGCCTTGGGGAGCAGTTTGACAACGCCAATTTGTTTTGTAATCAAAAGCATTGTGGCGTTTTGCTTCGTGAAAAAGATTTGTCACAAAACACTTTGTCAAACGCCGTTTTGTCCGTTTACAAAAATCTTGAAAGTTACAAGAAAAATCAAAAGAACTTTTGTATAAACGGCACTTCTACCGTGCTCACTTTGATTGAAAACGAAATACTTAATTTCAAAAAAACAAGTTTATAAACTTGTTTTTTTATTTGTAGTTGAGTAAAAGCGATTTTGCTTCTTTTACCACCCTTTCTTTTAAGGAACGGGGAGAAAGCACGGTTACGTCTTTGCCAAAAGACATAATTTTGTGAACGAGATAGTCGTCAAAGGGCATTTCTGCAACGGCAATGAGGCCATCCTCCGTCTTGGTCAAATTTTGCAAGCCAAGCCACTCTGCAACGTGGGTGGATGCCTTGTTTTCCACCAACAATTTCACTTTGGTGCGAGGCACTTTGTCTAAATTTGAACCAATTTGGTTGGGGTCAACGTTGTGTTGCCTTTCTTTGAAAATTTCTCTTGTTGCCACCACCGATATAATACGAGAGATTTTGAAAAATCTAAAATCTTGTCTAAGTCTGCAATAACAATATGCATACCACAAATTGTCTTTAAGCAACAACGCATAAGGCTCAACGTCACGGAAAGTTTGCACGCCTTTGTCGTCGCTGTAATTGATTTTTGCAACGATATTTTGCGCAATGCAAGTTTGCAAAACGGAAATGGCTTCTTGTTGCTCGCCGGAAAGTTGCGTATGCACCAACAATTGGTGAGATTTCAACATGCAATCGGCACGAGAATTGGACAAAGTGAGAATTTTGTCTTTTGCCGATTTCGTTGTGCCGTCTTGCAAAGAAAAACTGTCCAAGCACACCAACAAACGATCCATCTCCTCTTTTGTGAGATAGTTGCTGTGTAATTTGTAACTGTCCAACATAGAGATTCCACCATATCTACCCGCTTCGGCATATATTGGCAAACCAATTTGCGACAATTTGTCCACGTAACGGTAAACGGAACGGACGGAAATTTCAAACTCCCGTGCCAAATCACCTGCCTTTACCTTTTCGCGGGAAAGCAAGGCCATAAGTATGCCTATCATTTCTCGTTGCATATAGTTTCTCCTATAAAAAGTTAATTATATTATATAATATTTAGACACCCATTGTCAATATTTTTGTGAAAAATTTTTGCAAAAAAAAATACCGAACGGAGATTGCCGTTCGGTATTTTTTACTTGATTATTGCCACTGCAACTGCCGTTGTTGCACTGTGCGTGATGGACAAAAAAATATCTTTTCCAAGAGAAAGCAAAATCTCTTTTGCCTTGCCGTAAAGGGTGACGGTGGGCTGACCAAGTGCCGTATGGAAAATCTCCACTTGCATAAATCCCGTTTGATTTCCAATGCCTGTTCCAAGCGCTTTAAGCACGGCTTCTTTGGCACAAAAAAGTCCTGCTATCGTTTCTAATTTACATTTCTTTTCGTGAATATAGTTCACTTCTTGCTGGGTGAATACTCGTCCCGGTTGCAAAGTCAAGTCCTTTACCCTTTCAATTTCCAAAATATCAATCCCAATCATCTTCGTTCTTCCTATACCTAGAAATAATTTGTCCAACCGTGTCGTAGTCAAAGCCACGATACACCAAAAATCTTTGAAGTTTTTGCAAAGTTTTGACGTCTCTATCTTTGCCTTTCATATACTTTTGGGCAAGAGCGTCTGCCGTTTGACGTTGTGTGTCGGCTTCCACTTCTACACTGTCAATCAACTCTTTGTGAATACCCTTTTGCAACAATTCGCTTTTTATACGGCGACTTCCCTTAAATTTGGAATTTTGCTCGGTATAAAGTTGCGTGTACAAATCGTCGTCAACGTAGCGATAGTTTTTGAGCTTTTGCACGACAATTTCTTCAACCTCTTTGGAAAAACCTTTTTTGCGCAAATAATCTCTTATTTGCTTGGTGGTTTTCATACTTTTGGAAAGATAATCCACACACTTTTCAAAGGCATAGGAAATTTCACTTTGAGAAACTGCTTCTTTAAGTTGACTTTCGTCCACTTCCATGCCTTCTCTTAGCCCAAGTCTTGCCACGGCAACAAGTTGCAATCCCGAATAAAATTCGCCGTCAACGTACAAATTTACTCGGTTTTTGTTGCGTTTTTGAATTTCAATTTGACTAATCGTTGCCATAATTTATTTTTTGAAAATTTGATATCCGTGCTTGGTCAACAACCAATGGGCGTTGTCCATGATTTGATAGTCGTATTTGATGACGTCACAACTTGCTTCGTCACAACCTTTGCGCTTTGCCACGATTTGTCTAAATTGCACCAAGCCAAGGAAGGTGGTAAGGTTTCCGTGACGGCGCATTTGATAGTTTTTGCCGTTGGTATATTTTGTTTCGCCCTTTTCGTTGGTTGTGGTTTCTTTTTCTATCGCCTTCTTTGTTGCAGGAATTGTGCCACAACTTATCATAAAGGAATTCCAACGATAATGTTCGCCTACTGCCAAAGTGGTACGCAAACAGTCTTTGAAGTTCACGTCATAATTGACCACTTTGTTATCATAAATTGTATTTTTGCCATAATTTATGTGGTTTTCTTTGTCATAAACGGCAAAATATTGCTCACGCGTAATTGGCGAAGAAACTTCTTCTTTTGAATAATCCAAACCCATCAAGTTAAGTTTTGAACGCAAACTTAGACATGCGTACGTGTTGGAAGCACGTTCTTGTTGCGACTTTTTGGCATACCAATCGTAATCAGCTTGAGCAACGATTGCGTCAATTTGTTCTTTGGTGTACTCAATGATAGGCTCTTGGTCGCTGTTGTTTTCTTTTTGCGCCTTGGCAATTTTTTCCGAAAGGTCATATTGCAACGCATACAAACGGTCGCACATTTTTGCCATTTCTTCCATTTTGCCATTGTGAATTTTATCTACGTTGTAAACGACGTTTTCTTCGTCACCAAACATAAAGCAATCGTCTCGTGAAAAAATTGCACAATGTTCTTTGCCTGTGCGAACACGCACCAATACGACAAGATTTTCCACACCCCACTCTTGCTTCATATGCAAAAGTTTGTACGCCAAGTCTATGTTTTCCAAATCGGTGCCAAAGCAAACGACAACAACGTTTACGCTGTTTTTTGCCGTCGTGATGCATTTGATTTTGTCGTAAAAGTCGGGATGTTCCACAGCCACTTGATAAAAACGTTCTTCAGCAGGCAAGCTAGGCAACGGCAAATAGTCGCCTTGTTGCTTTTCTTGTTTCAATTGATAACTTCCGTCTTCCTTTTTATCAAAAAACTCGTTGCGATAGTGATAGTAAGTGTGGTTAAGGTTTTTGTCGCAAGAAACGTTTTCCTTGTCAAAAACGTGGTAGCTAACGGGTTTAAGGCACAAACCGTTGTTGTTTGTTAAAAATTGATTGTTTGCCACCGACAAAGTCAAAATTTGACGGAAAACGTCGCCAAAACCTACGCCAATCACGTTGATTGCAACGTCTTCACGCACCAAGGCAGTAGAATAATCTAAGTGTCTTTGATCCATAAACTTTGTCAATGGATAGTTGTCAATGAAGTCGGTTGCAATTTGAGTGTATTTATTTACGTAACGGACACAGCCAAAACTGTCTTCAACGATTTCGTCATAGATAGTTTTGTCTTGGGTTGAACCAAACACGTAAACGGTGATTTTGTCAAAAAGTTTTTTGCAATGAGTTTGAACTTTTCCTTTTACAAATTTTTCTGCATCACTTTGCGACATGTTTTGTGCTTCTTGTTGGGCAAGGTCTTTGTAATTTTGCACGATAGCTTTGAGTTCACAAGTGACTGCGTTGGCGATTTTTACGTTGCGTTCGTCGTCTTGGGTGTTGATGACAACCAAAGTGTTACCTGCTTCTTCGTTGAGGCAGTATTGCACCACTTTTTTGCAATAGTCTTGCCAATCTTTACTAGATAGGTAAAGAACGTCGTCGGTATATAAAGAGCCACCCTCTTTCAAAGAAAAATCGCACAACAATGCTTTTTGACGATTGTTTTCCGACTTGTAAATTTGCAAATTTCCTTGGTTGTAGCCAACGACAAGCAAACGGTCTTTGTTTGTCGTTTCAAAACGTTTTTTGCCCATGCGCAACCAAATGATTTGGTCCAACAGAGCCACAATAAACAAACCCGCATTTGCCGTAATAATCAAAAACGTTGCAACAACAGCAATTGCATAAACGGTGTTATTTGCCATAAGGGCTTCCACAGCGTCCGTTTCGTAACTTAAAACGACGAGGGAAAGACTGTCATTTATGGACAAGAAAATGGACAAAAACCAATTTGTTCCGCCATAAACGTATCCCATAAAATACATGGGAAGCGCTGCCAAATACGCCCAAAAACAATTGCCGTGTTTGAATTCTTTCAAAAACAAAATTCGTTGACTTCTTTCTTTGGAAAAAAGACGTATTGCCGTCAATACCAAGAAAAATGCCAAAACCGATAAAATTATTATTGATACAATTGTGTAAATTGTCATAGTTGTTTCCTTATATTAAGCAAAATTGAAAGGTTTATCTATATTCGTCCAAAACTTGTTTGAGCAAGATGGGGTTATCCGTCATGATTGCATCGCAACCCAATTCAATAAGATGTCGCATTTCGTCAGGGTCGTTGATTGTCCAATATTGAACGGCAATATTGCGAAGGTGTGCACGATCAATATAGGATTTTTTGTCAAGTTTAAATTCAATGCCCAAGTCGTAACTCATAGGAATTTGCAAGCAAGCAAAATCGCCGTTGTCAAAGATGTTTACGCCAAGCATTTGTGTGATGACAAACTTTGCAGCACTTCCCGTGGGTGCACCACGCATAAGGTGAGGATAGTTTGTTTTGAGTTCAGTTTCAATTTCGTCGTTGAAAGTGCCAATGACAATGTTGTCCAAATAGTTGGGGTATTGTTGCAAAACGCTGTTTAATTTTTCGCATGCTTCAACACCACGTTCGCCACCGTCTTTGATTTCAACAATGAACAACAAGTCGGGGTTGCTTTGGTAAAATTCTTCAAACAATTGTTCAACCGTCGCAATTTGCAAACCCAAACCGACAAAATCCGTATCTTGGCTTTGGTAAGGATAATTGCCGTTTTCATCTTGGAAATAGTAACCAAAGTTGTATTGTTGAAGTTCCGCCAAAGTCATATCTTCTATGTAATGACGGTTGTCCTTGTTGGAAATATGGTCACGCATTTCTTGATAGGTCATGTTGCCATTGACGTTTGAAGTGCGGTCAATGTAACTGTCGTGGTTATATACCAAATAACCGTCGCGTGTCAAATACAAGTCGCTTTCAATGATGTCAATGCCAATTGTGTTGACGGCTTCTCTAAAAGCCAACATGGTGTTTTCGGGGTTGTTGTCACCACCGCCACGGTGGGCGGCAATCATGGGCAATTGGCCGTCTGCAACAATAAAGGGGTTATTTTCTACGTTTTGCTTGGCGGGAATAAGATTGATTACCGACCAAAACAACAAAATAGAAGCCAAAACGATACATAAAACTTTCAATACTTTCATTTTTGTTTTTTTCCTTTTGTATATTTCACTTTGCCAAATATTTGGCAAAGTGATTTATTTTTCGTTGAAAAACACTTTGGATGCGATTAAGCCGGATACACCACCCCATACAAACAAAACGCCCAACGAGGCAACTACAAGTGTCAAAATGGGTTTTTCCGTTTCCAAACGCCACACCAAGGTGATTCCTTGGTCTGTTACAAAGTGGCAAATAAAATATGCCAATGCAATGATAACAACACCAACAATAAGTGAAATAATGGAGAATTTAATTAAATTTTGTTTCATAATTCTTTCCTTTTTCTTTTGTATTTAAGGCGCTTGTTGGGGCAATTCATGATCGAAGGTCAATTCATGCGCGTTAGCACAATTCATGCCATCGGCAATTCATTGTCGAGCCGTCGTGTGAGACACACGACACTTTCGACATGGTCGGTGTTAGGGAAAAGGTCAAAACAGCAAATGTCTGCTATGGTGTAACCGTTTTGTGTGAAAATGGCTAAGTCACGAGCAAGGGTTGCGCTGTCGCAAGACACGTAC
>JAGBWW010000071.1 GCA_017629595.1 Clostridia bacterium
ACCTGTACAAGTGTACACTTGTGCAGGTGTTTATTTTTTTGGAGCAATTTAATTGACTGCCGAAAGGAAGTTTATATTCCCCACCACCGTGGGGGTAGGGTGTTGGTAATATATATTATATAAGTAGTTTTCTTCCTTATATAATATATATTACCAATATCCTACCCCCACGGTGGTGGGGAATATAAACTTCCTTTCGGCAGTCAATCAAATTGCTCCAAAAAATAAACACCTGCACAAGTGTACACTTGTACAGGTGTTGCTTTTTGTTAGTCTTTCAATGGTACCAACTGATTTTGCCCGTTGATATAACTATCAAAAAATCCCGCAATATCTGCTCCATAACTTGAAGAAAAACTTGCGCGCATCTCGTCGGGAGTGGCAATAGAAAGTTTGCAATCGTCAAAATATCTTTTTAAACAAGCGAAAAACTTTTCTTTGCCACAAGCGTCGTAAATAGAATTGAACATCAACGCACCTTTGACGTAGGTCATATAGACGTATCCTTGCTCGGTGTCAAACTTGTAAGAAGCACGCATTGTCGTGTCAAGTTTGCCAAGGTAGTCGGTCAATACGTTGACGTAGGTGGTGTAGTTTTTCAAATATTTGCGCATGGACTCTTTCAAAGGAGTTTCTCCGCATTGGTCAAGATAAAGTTGAGTCAAAAATTCCACCAATCCTTCGTCTTGCCAAGGATTTTCAATTTGGTCGCTTCCCACCAAGTTATAAAACCATTGGTGAATTGTTTCGTGTACCACCGTTTCAACGGGTGCCGAAGTTTCGCTGGATATGACCGAAAGCATAGGGTATTCCATACCGCCAAAGCAAAAGTCGGCTTGTACCACGCTATAAGTGTCGTAAGGATAAGGCGCAATATTGTCGGAAAAATATTTCAAAGAAGTTGTTGCAAAGGCAAGTGCTTTGCTTGGTTCTGCATCGTCAAAATAATAGTATTTTACGGCAATTCCATTTTCCGTTTGCGACAAAACCTTGAAGTCGGGCGATGTTACGATTGCAAAATCTCTAACAACGTCTGCTTCAATGGTGTAGGTTGTTATTTCATCGGTGGTGGAAGCAGACAAAACCGTGCCGGTGGAGGCAACAACAAAGTTGCTTGGCACAGCAAGTGTCACGTCAAAATTTGCCATCTCGCTGACAAACGGATCGCCGTATATATAATAAGGTGTATCAATCCAAGCCCCCGTCTGGTCCATGGCGCACAAAATAGGAAAGAAGTTGCCCAAGTTTACGGTATTTTCGCCCCAGCCCAATCTGTGTTTGACGTTTGCCAAAGACACTTGATAAACCATTTCCACCGTTACGCTTTCGTCAGGGTATAAGGTGGAAGAAAGTGGCACAATCAAAATGTCACAATCGGTCCCACCGATTTGGTAGGCAATTGCCACGTCGTTCACCTTTACGCTGTCAAAGGCAATTTCGCCATAGCTTTGACCGTAGGCGTAGCACGATTGAACGTAGTTTTGCGAAACAATCAAATGTGATGCGTCTTGTCTATATGCGTTTGCGTAGATATGAAAATGCAAACTGTCCAAAGTGTTGGTGGTGTCGTTTCTAAATTCCACCGTTTGCACAGCGGAAACAACGTGATTGACGTGGTCGTAAGACAAGCCCAAAGAATAATTTGCAAGTTTGTCTTTTTCTTGTTGAATATAATTTGTGTTGCAGGCGCACGTTGACAAAGTCAAAATTATGCAAAGCAAAACAAAAGCAATGGTTTTTCTCAATTTATTCAAAATAAAACACTCCCTTTTACTTTATAGCATATTGAAAAGGGGCAGAAAAAATGAGCCGTTTGAAAGCATTGTACAAAAAATGCAAAATGATGGCGTAGAAAAATACAAATAAAAAGGAATAAAAGAAACTTTTTGGGCAATAATATACGGTTACAACAAAACTTTTTGGTAATTTTTCTTGCGAAAAGAGCATAAAAAGGAAAAACGTCTTCCCCAAGGCTTATTTTTATGTCTGATTTGTTCCTGATTTGCACCAAATGAACGAAAAATGAAAATTGGAAGACATTTTTTTGCAAAAACATTATGTATTTAGTTGTCAAAAGTTTTGAGTTGTGATAGAATTCTCCTATCAATCTTCAAAAAATGTACCTTAAAAATAGGTATTCGTAAGAATTGAATTTGTGTTGGTTATTAAATTGAATACAGTTTTTTTGCAAACTCAGAATCAGCTCTGTTAAGACGAATATTACCTTTTTGTGGGGTACTATTATGTTTGGTTGAGCGCTTTTCTGGGTTTTTTTCGTTTAATAAAAACTCAGTTGATTTGGTTTTTGCAAGCCTGACCGAATCCAACACACTCTCAGGTTTGCAAATTCCGATTTGTTTTATTTAAAAAAATGGAGGTAACATTATGAAAACAAAGAGAATCTTAGCTACAATGCTTGCTTTGATTTTTGCATTTTCTCTCACATTGACTCTCGCAGCATGTGTAGGCGACGTTACAGTTACATATTACGCAGTTACAGTCACACCCGCAGTGACAGACGATGAAGGCAATGTAACAACACCCGCTGAATATGACTCCGTAGTCATCGGTACAGAAGTTGTAAAATCCGGCAGCACACCTACAGGTTATGCAGTAGCAGAAGACGGCACGATTTACGTTGCATCTAGCTACTATGCAAGTGAAGAAGTTGACACAGCAGAAGAAGTTGACCTTTCCACATTCACAGTAAAAGAAGACGTCAGCTTGTATGCCGACGAAGCCGAATACGGCGTATCCCTTGGTTTGGCAAGTGGTACAGGTTACACACTCAACTATGCAACCACCACGTTCCCCACAACATGGAACAGCCATATTTACCAAACTGATACAGATAGCACAATCCTTGGCTACTCTTCCACAGGTTTCTATGAATTCGACTACAACGAATCCAAAGACGGTTACATTTGGGCAGATGCAATTGCAGTAGGCGATCCCGTTGACGTAACAGCAGACTACGTAGGCGAAGATTGGGGCATTGCAGAAGGCGACACAGCATTGGCATGGAAAGTCGAAATTAGAGACGACCTTTGCTGGGACGACGGCACACCCATCGATGCAGATGACTTCATCACATCCACACAATTGTTGCTCAACCCCTACGCACAAAACGATCGTGCAGACGACTACACATATGCAGGCAACTTCCAAATCCAAAATGCAAGAGCATTCTTGCGTCAAGGTAACGAATTTGACGAACCCGTTGCAGATCACTTTGCAGGTCTCCAAGAAGCAATTGATGCAGGTTACACAATCAGCATCACACAAGAAGGCGTTATCGCAGCATTCGCAGCATGGGGCGTAAACATTACGTACGCACAAGCTGTCAACACATATTCCCCTGTATACTTTGTCATTTATGACGATGAAGGCGAACCCACAGGCGAAAACTTCTTCTCCAAATGGATTGTCGCAAACGCAGACGAAGCACGTGAACTTTCCGCAGACGAACTTGCAGAAATGATCGACGACTATCAACACTGCTATGACTGGGCACCCTCTTGGAACGACGAAATGGCAATGTTCTGCACAATCCCTTACGAATATCCCGAATTTGATTGGGACAACGTTGGTATCAAAAAGATTGACGACACACACATCGTCTTCATTTTGGATCAACCCCTCGAAGGTTTCTACCTTAAATACGGCATGGGTACATGGCTTGTTAAAGAAGACCTTTACCTTTCCTGCTCCAACCTTGAAAAAGACGACACATCTTCCGCAATCTACGTATTGAAAGCAGGCGAAGACGTCTACGCAACAACGTACAACACAACGGTTGCAACAAGCGCATCCTATGGTCCTTACAAACTTTCCGAATACCAAGTTGACAAATACTTCAAACTTGTCAAAAACGAAAATTGGTGGGGCTATGATGATGAAGCAAACCAAGGTTTGTATCAAACAACAGCAATCAACTACATCATGGTTGAATCTGCATCCACAAGACTTCAAATGTTCTTGGCAGGCCAACTTGACAGCTATGGCTTGACAGCAGACGACATGGACGAATACCAAACAAGTGACTACACCTACTACACAGACGGTGACTCCACATGGTTCATTGCACTCAACCCCAACCTTGGCGCACTTGGCGAAAAAGAATTTGACGAAGAAGGCAACCACTTGAACATCGATAAAGAAATCATCACAGTCAAAGAATTTAGACAAGCAATGTGCTATGCATTGGATCGTGCAGCATACGAATTGGCATGCGACCCCACAGGTAACCCTGCAAAAGCATTGTTCTCCCCTATGATTATTTGCAACCCTGAAGAAGGTATTGCATACCGTACAACAGACGAAGCAAAACAAACAATCGTAGAATTCTGGGGCATTGCAGATCAAATCGGACCTGGCAAACTCTATGCAGACATTGATGAAGCAATCGATTCCATCACAGGTTACAACCCTGAATTGGCAAAAACAAAATTCCAAGAAGCATACGACATTGCAGTAGAACTTGAATACATTGATGCAGACGACGTCGTCACAATCACAATTGGTACACCCAACTTGACAAGCTCATACTACAACAGAGGTTATGACTTCCTTGTCAACTGCTACACACAAGCAGTCGTTGGCACAGATTTGGAAGGCAGACTTGTATTCAACCGCAACGGTACACTTGGCAACGGCTTTGCAGATGCATTGAGAGCAAACCAAGTTGATATGTTGTTTGGTGTTGGTTGGACAGGTTCCGCACTCGACCCTTACGGTTTGATTGACGCATACACACTCAACAGCAACCAATACGACCCCGGTTGGAATACACAAAACGAATACGTAACAATCGTATTGCCCGCAAGTGTTGAAGTAGGTTCCGACGGTACAGACGAAGGCACATACGAATACACAACAAGCGTTTACTACTGGACATATGCATTGAACGGTTACGCTGTTCCTGCAACAAAGACCGTTGGCGAAGAAGAAGTCTCCGTTCAAGTTACAGCAGGTACAAACCAACCTTACTCTTTGAGACTTCCCATCTTGGCAGCAATGGAAAAAGCAGTCTTGTTGCAATATGACATGATTCCTATCGCATACGACTCTTCCGCATCCTTGAAGTCCATGAAGATTGAATTCTACACAGAAGAATACATCTACGGTGTAGGTCGTGGTGGCATCAAATACACAACGTTCAACTTCAACGACGACGAATGGGCAGCACACGTTGCACAAAACGGCGGTTCTCTTGACTATACGTCTACAGCAGACTAATCAAGCGAATTAGATCTCAATCTAAACAACTAACACACAACAATTTGTGGGGGCAAAATTTGCCCCCACATATTGAGTGTTAAGACCTACTCAAAAATCTTGTTATTTCGATTCAAAAAATGGCAACAAATTGCCCAATTTAGGGAAAATTGTGCAATTTGTTTTCATTCGCATTGAATTCACGACAAAAATTTAATTCTCTCGCACTTTTTTTTGTCACAAGGTGTTTGACAACAAATACACACAAAAGGAGCAACAAATGGTAAAGTATATTTTAAAGAGAATTGCATTTGCATTGTTGACGTTTATGATTATCGTCTCCATTTGCTTTGTCCTCATTAAATTGTTACCCATTACAGATGCTGCCCAATTTGGTCAAGATGCCAGCGTCATTGAGACCAGAAGAAAATTGTTGGGCTATTATGATCCTATTCCCAAACAATACGTAACCTTCCTTACAAAGACATTGTTTGGTGGCGACTGGGGCGTAGGTGAGCAAATTTACCGTACGAAAGACGTATGGGAGATTTTCGTAGAGAAACTTCCTCCCACAATGCTTCTCAACGTTTACTCGATGGTTTTTGCAGTTCCTTTGGGTTTGGCCTTTGGTATTTACGCAGCGCTTAAAAAGAACAAGTGGCAAGACCACTTCATCTCTACTAGCGTTATGATTATCGTTTCCGTGCCCAGTTACGTTTACGCATTTTTGGTACAATACTTCTTGTGCTACAAATTGGGTTGGTTCCCCTTCTTGATGAAAGAAGGTACCGACTACTTGTCTTGGGACATGTTCGTATCCGTCGTCCCTGCAGTTTTGTCCTTGTCTTTTGGTACGATTGCAGGCCTTACAAGATACACACGTGCCGAATTGACCGAAGTTTTGACAAGCGACTTTATGTTGCTTGCTCGCACCAAAGGTTTGACCAAGGCACAAGCAACCACACGTCACGCATTGAAAAACGCAATGGTTCCCATCTTCCCTATGATTGTTGGCGAATTTATCGGCATCATCTCGGGTTCAATGATTATTGAAAGCATTTTCGGCGTACCCGGCGTAGGTGGTTTGTACATCAAATCCATCACAGGCAACCAAGGTAACCCTGACTACAACTTCTTTATGTTGTTGTCGTCCTTCTATACGTTGATCGGTTTGTTGTCCGGCATTGTCATTGACTTGTCTTACGGCTTCATCGATCCCAGAATCAGAATGGGGGAAAGATAATATGGCAAATAACACGTTTAATAAAAAGATTGCCGATATGGACAATCTCCCTATCATTGATAAAGAAAAATTTGAATTTGCACAACGTGATGGTGCAATTCGTGATACCAAATTGGAAACGAAACCCATTGGCTATTTAAAAGACGCAATGTCTCGTTTCAAAAAGAACAAAAGTTCCGTTGTTGCAGCGTTTATCATTTTGTTCTTGGTGATTTATGCAATTATTGTTCCCATTGCATTTGCAAACAACTACAACACAAGTTTGGGTGACAACCTTTTCTTGGAATACGGCAAATTGTTGCCCAAACAGATGCCTTTTTGTGGGCAGGCTGGGACGGATGCAAAAACGTTGATTTGGGCGCAAACGACTACAACATCCGCCGTGCAATCGGTGTAGAAACAGGCCTCAGCCCCATTGTTGAAGCAGAAAAGTTTACTACCGTTGACGAAACAAACGGCAAGACGTATACCAAATATCGTGTAAAGTTGGACACCTATTATGACCTTGGTATGTATATCATCGTCGTTGGCAAAGATGATTACAAAGCAATCATGGCTTGGCAAGAAGAAAACGAAATCCAAGTAATCTTCCCTGCAGTTGACTACAAAGCACAAGAATCCACCAACGCACAAAGATTGACGGAAAGAACGGCAAACATTTGGTACAAATGCAACGACAAAGGCGTCCCCACGTTGGATGCTGACGGCAATTTCCAACAAATCTACAAAATCAGCAATGGTTCTGACAACTACAGCAGTTTGCGCCTGCAAAGTGACCCCGGCAACTGGGCATATGCAGCAATCACAGGTGCAGCAAACATGGACGAAAACGGCAACATCATTTACGATGCTGACGGTTTTCCCGAAGGTGGTGTAGCATACAAACTTCGCGTATGCAAATATACTTACTTCCAATATATCTATGGAATTGAACCTTCATTTGTCTTTGGTACAAACAGTGTCGGTCAAGACATTTTCTACCGTTTGGCACAAGGCGCACAATTCTCCTTTATGTTGGCAGTCAGTGTTTCCGCAATCAACTTGACAATCGGTGCAATCTACGGTGCAATCGAAGGTTACTTCGGTGGTGCAGCAGACATGCTCATGGAACGTATCAGAGACGTTTTGGGTGGAATTCCCTTCACGGTTTTGACGACGTTGTTCCAATTGCACTTTGCAGACAAAGTCGGTGTTGTCGGCGCACTGTTGTTCGCCTTCGTTGCAACCGGTTGGTTGGGCATGGCAGGAACAGTCCGTATGCAGTTCTACAGATTCAAACACCAAGAATACGTTTTGTCTTCTCGCACGTTGGGTGCAAAGGATGCACGTATTATGTTCAAGCACATCTTCCCCAACGCATTGGGCACAATCGTAACAAGTTGCGTATTGGTTATTCCCGGCGTTATCTTCTCGGAAAGTTCCTTGACATACTTGGGTATCATCAACTTGGAATCCAGCCGTTGGACAAGTGTAGGTACAATGTTGGCATTGGGTAGAGACTATTTGTCCAACTATCCTCACATTATTTTGTTCCCCGCATTGTTCATCTCCATGCTTGAAATTTCATTCAACTTGTTCGGCAATGGTTTGCGTGACGCATTCAACCCGTCACTTCGTGGTTCGGAGGGTTAAAATATGGCAAAAGAAAAGAAACTTGAAGTTAAAGACCTTGTGGTGTCCTTCTCTACGGTGGACGGCAAGGTACAAGCAGTCCGTGACATTTCCTTTGACTTGCACAAAGGTGAAACTTTGGCAATCGTTGGCGAATCCGGCTCTGGTAAATCGGTAACAAGCAAAGCCATCATTGGTATTTCTTCCCCCAACGCATTGATTGAAAGTGGCGAAATTATTTACGACGGTCAAGACCTTTTGCGTATCACCGAAGAAGACTTCCACAAGATTCGTGGTGACAAAATCGCAATGATCTTCCAAGATCCCTTGTCCAGCCTCAACCCCATTGTAAAAATCGGTACGCAATTGACCGAAGCAATGATTTTGAAAAACAAGGCATCTAGAAAGAATTGCCGTAAAGAATTCAACCAAATGCTTTCCGACTTGTTTGCAAACATAAACAAGGCAGAAAACAACGCCAACGTTGAAGAAAACAAAACGTTGGCAAAGAAATTTGACGAATTCAACATCGTTGCAATTGACTTGGAAAACAAATACAACGCATCAGTTGTCGCAGGCGAAGAATATTTGCCCAACGCAGACGATTTGTTGCTTAAAGCAGAAAAAGGCGTAAAAGCCGATTTCGTCAAAATGTCCAAGTCGTTTGTAAAAGACTTTGCAAAATGCCAGCACGAATATTTCATCACAAAAGAAACAATTGCTCCCATCATTGAAAAGGCAAAAGCAAACCACAACGATAAAAACGGTTTCTCTTTAGACGTTTTGGTAGAATGTGTAAAGGCGGGTAAAGAGGCGGTTTTGAATGCACAAAAGTTGACAAAACCCAACTACTTTACAATCGGTTACTACGTTTACGCACACCCCGAAGACGACCTTTCCAAATACACGGTTGAAGAGTTGAACAAACTTTCCCGCAAAGTTTTGGACGATGAATTTATGCTTTCTTTCATTGACAAAGCAGTCATTGCAATGAAGCAATCGGACAAAGATTCTTGCCAAGGCAAACGCGATTTGATTGACCTTATTGCAAATCATCGCCACATCTTTGAAAAGGAAACTTTGGACAAAAAAGAATGTAGCGAAGCATACAAAACTCTTTGTGCTGGTGTAGAAGCATCCATTGACAAACTTGTCGTCGTAAAAGACAGTTTGGCATACACCTTCAAATACAGTTTCAAAGGTGCAATTGATAAGTATTTTGACGCAGTCAAAAATAATCCCAAAGAACAAGCCAAGTACGAAAAGAGCAAGGCACAATGGGAAAAATTGGCGTCAAAAGGTAAAACTCCCGATTGGAAAGTTACACCTCCTGCAATCATTGACTTGGAACTTACTCGCAAAACAATTTTGATGATTTTTGACCGTTTGGTTGCAAAATACGAAACGGCATTGCAAGACGAAGCCTATGATTATCAACAAGGCGCATTAAATCTTGTAGAATTCTTCAAAGAAAAAGCTCGTGGTGTTGTTGACGTTGTCACACCTGCACGCGCAAGAGCAAAAGCATTAAAATTGATGGAAGAAGTCGGTATCCCCGAACCTGCAGCACGTTTCAAACAATACCCCTTTGAATTTTCCGGTGGTATGCGTCAAAGAATCGTTATTGCAATCGCATTGGCAGCCAACCCCGACATCCTTATCTGTGACGAACCCACAACTGCATTGGACGTAACAATCCAAGCCCAAATCTTGGAATTGATCAACCGTATCAAAGCAGAAAGAAACTTGTCTATCATCTTCATCACACACGACTTGGGTGTTGTTGCAAACATGGCAGACAGAATTGCCGTTATGTACGCAGGTAAAATCGTTGAATACGGCACGGATAAAGACATTTTCTACAATCCCAAACATCCTTACACGTGGGCACTTTTGGCATCAATGCCCGACTTGGAAACAAAGGAAAAATTGGAAGCAATCCCCGGCACGCCTCCCAATATGATTTTCCCTCCTATTGGCGATGCATTTGCAGCAAGAAACAAACATGCTTTGAAGATTGACTTCGAACAACAACCTCCTTTGTTCAAAATTAACGATGACCACTATGCAGCAACGTGGTTGTTGCACCCTGACGCACCCAAGGTTGACCCTCCTCGTATCGTTACACAACGTATCGCACGTATGAAGGCAAAAAATCAAGAGTTGCAAAGGGTTGCAAACATAGAAGAAGTTGCAACAGCAGTGGAAGAAAAACCTGCAAAAAAAGCTCCTGCAAAAAAGGCAAGCAAAAAAACTGAAGAAAAGGGAGGTAATCAATAATGGAAGAAAACAAACAAGTAATCTTAAAAGTTGAAAACCTTTCCCAATACTTCAAAATGGGCAAACGTTATCTCAAAGCAGTTGACCACGTAAGTTTTGAAATCAACAAAGGCGAAGTTTTCGGTTTGGTTGGCGAATCCGGTTGTGGCAAAACGACCACAGGCCGTACAATTATCAAATTGTACAACGCAACAGGTGGCAACGTTTATTTTGAAGGACAACGTATCGTTGCAGGTATTCACGACTACAAGGAAGCAATCAAAGTTGCAAAAGAAGCTTACAAAGCAAAAGTTCAACAAGGCATTGCAACCGAACAAGACAAAATTGAATTGGCTGAAGAAGTCAGTAAACAACGTGAAAACATCAAAAAGGCAAAGTACGATCACAAATATTGCAACCGTGACCATGCTCGCAAGTGTGTTCAAGAATTGGACGAAAAATGGCTACCCATTTTGCAAAAAGCCCAATTGAAACATGGTGTAGGCAGTGACGAATACAAAAAGTTGCATGCCCAATACAAACACGACAGACGCGTTGCAAAAAACGAACGTATCGTCAACAAAATTCAAATGATTTTCCAAGACCCCATTGGTTCACTTGACCCTCGTATGACAGTTCGCGAAATCATTTCCGAAGGTTTGGTCATCAAAGGTGTCAAAGACAAGGAACTCATCGACCAACAAGTTTACGACGTTTTGGAAAAGGTCGGTTTGGTTGCACAACACGCCAACCGTTACCCTCACGAATTTTCTGGTGGTCAACGTCAACGTATTGGTGTTGCAAGAAGCATCATTATGAAGCCCGACATCATCATTGCAGACGAACCTGTCTCTGCATTGGACGTTTCAATTCAAGCACAAGTCATCAACCTTTTGAACGAATTGCGTCACGAAATGGGCTTGACGATTTTGTTCGTTGCTCACGACTTGTCCGTTGTCAAATACTTCTCCGACAAAATCGGCGTTATGTATTACGGCAAAATGGTAGAACTTGCAACAAGTGAAGAATTGTTTGCACACCCTTGCCACCCTTACACAAAGGCATTGCTCTCTGCAATTCCCTTGCCCGACCCCGATTACGAAAAGACACGTACACGTATTGTTTACAATCCTTTGCGTGACCACGATTATCGTACGGAAGGTCCCACAATGCAAGAAGTTGCACCCGGTCACTTTGTACTTTGCAACAGCGAAGAAAAAGCAAGATTTATCAAAGAAATTGAAGGCAAATGAGAAGAATATCAGTTTTAGAATGGATAATCACCGTCCTTCTTGCAACGGCACTCACCTTTTTTGCCTGTTGGATGGCAGGCGCATTTGAGGCCGAGCACGATTACGAGTTATACGAAGCACTTTGCAACGGCACGTTTGGCATAGGATTTTTGCTTCTTTGCTTTGCCGGCCTTATGTGGTGTTCTCACAACGGTGTCTTCAACGGTCTGACTTACGGCGTAAAACAACTTTTCGTTGTGTTGCGTTCGGACAGCGCAATAAAAGAAAGGGAAACCTATTCCGAATATTGCCAAAAGAAAAGTCAAAGAACGCCTCCCGTATTGGCGCACTTACTCATCATCGGTGGTGTACTGATTGTTGCATCAATGGTCTTTCTTTGGTTGTACGAATCAACGTACGTTCCACCCGAAACACCTTTGGCGTTTCTTAATTAACAAACAAAAAAGCCTCTCAAAATTGAGAGGCTTTTTTAGTGCAGTTTTATTCGGCTATTTTGAAAAAAGTGGTGCAAATTTTGTTGCGCAAAGTTTCTTTTTCGTGTTATAGTTTATCAGTTGCCGTTCTTTTTTATCGGCAAAAATAGTTCAATATTCACTTGGCAAAAGTGTGTCAAAAAAATTCAAAAAACATAAAAAATATGGCATTTTTTTGTGTTTTAGATATGAAATACGTTTGACATACCATTGCAGTATGTGATATTATTGTTAGGCTGTGGACTTTGGCAGAAAGGTTACTGAGATTTACAGATAACTTTTTGTCAAATAAAAGAGTTTAAACTCTTGCCCAAAACCACGGATTTGGTACTAAGTGCAAAAAAAGTTTGCAAACTGGAATCGGTTCAACGACTTACACGAAGCAACAAAAAGTTGCTTTTATTAAAGGTCACAGCAGGCCACACACGGTTGTGTTGTAAGCGTAGTTGGTTTTGAAAATAAAAAAATCAAAATAAGGAGCAAAAACAAATGGCAAAACAACAAAAAATCAGAATCAAATTGAAATCTTACGACCACAATCTCGTAGATTTGGCTTGCAACAAGATCGTTGACACAGCCAAGAAGATGGGTAGCAAAGTTTCCGGTCCTATCCCCCTTCCTACAGAAAAAGAAATCGTTACAATTTTGCGTTCTCCCCATAAATATAAGGATACGCGCGAACAATTTGAATTGAGAACGTACAAAAGACTCATCGACATTTACAGCCCCAACGCAAAAACAGTTGACTCTTTGACAAAACTCGATTTGCCCGCAGGCATTGATGTCAAAATTAAAATCTAATTAGGGAAATAAACACGGAGGTGAACTTTATCAATGAATAAAGCAATCATAGGTAAAAAATTAGGCATGTCTCAAGTTTTCCTTGCAGACGGCACAATGGTTCCTGTAACAGTTATCAGCGCAGGTCCCTGCACAGTAGTGCAAAAGAAAACAATTGAACGCGACGGTTATGAAGCAATTCAATTGGGTTATCAAGAAGTAAAAGAAAGCAAACTCAACAAACCTCAACTTGGTCACTTGAAAAAAGCCAACGCAACGGCACTCAAAGTTTTGAAAGAATTCAAACTTGACGATTGCCAAAAATACAACGTCGGCGACAAAATTGAATGCGACGTGTTTGAACAAGGCGATTACGTTGACGTAACGGGCATCACAAAAGGTCACGGTTACACAGGCGTTATCAAACGTTGGAACCAAGGCAGATTGAAAGAAACTCACGGTGTAGGCCCCGTCCACAGAGAAGTCGGTTCAATGGGCGCAAACAGCTCCCCTTCCAAAGTCTTCCCCAACAAACACATGGCAGGTCAATACGGTGTAGAACAAGTAACGGTATTAAATCTTTCCGTAGTAAAAGTCGACAAGGAATTGGGCGTAATCCTTATTAAAGGCGCAGTTCCCGGTGCAAAAAACAGCGTGGTTTACATCAGAAACGCTGTCAAACGTAGCAAGTAATGATGAAAGGAGACAAAAACAATGCAAGTTAAACTTTACAACACAAAAGCCGCAGAAGTCGGTACAGTTGAATTGGATGACGGCGTATTCGGCGTTGAATACAGTGAAGCTCTCATTCATCAAGTAGTCGTTGCTTACCAAGCAAACCAAAGACAAGGCACAAAATCCGCACTCACACGCACAGAAGTACGTGGTGGCGGTATCAAACCTTGGAGACAAAAAGGCACAGGCCGTGCACGTCAAGGTAGCATCCGCGCTCCCCAATGGATCAAAGGTGGCGTTGTATTTGCACCCAAGCCCCGTGACTTCTCCAAAAAGATTAACAAACAAATGAAAACCAAAGCATTTTTGAGCGCACTTGGTTACAAAGTTGCAAACGAAGAATTGAAAGTTATCGATCAAATCTCTTTGGAAGCACCCAAAACAAAAGAAATCGCAAGCATCTTGAACGCATTTGGTTGCGAAAAGAAAACGTTGTTGATTGTTGCAGGCGAAGCACACGTAGCATTGTCCGCAAGAAACATCCCCAACTTGGTTGTTGCAGATGCACAATTGGTCAACGTTTACGAATTGGTATCCTCTGTCAATGTATTGGCAACAAAGGAAGCCGTTAAATATATCGAGGAGGCTTACAAATTATGAATTCCTACGACGTAATCCAAAAACCTATTCTCACAGAAAAATCTTATGCAGGCATTTCTTCCAAGATTTACACTTTCAAAGTTGCAAAATCTGCAAACAAAGTAGAAATCAAAAAAGCAGTTGAAGAAATTTTCGGCGTAAAAGTAGAAAAAGTAACCACCAGCAACTATGACGGCAAGATTAAAAGACAAGGCAGATTCGAAGGTGCACAACCCTCTTGGAAAAAAGCCACAGTCACCTTGACCAAAGACAGCAAAGCAATCGAATTCTTCGAAAGCTTGTCCTAATGCGGAGGTAAATTAAAATGGCTATTAGAAGATATAAACCTACAACACCCGGTTGCCGTTTTATGACAGTTTCGGCATTTGACGAAATCACAAAAACGACACCCGAAAAAAGCCTTCTCGTCACCAACAAAAAGACAGGTGGCAGAAACGCACAAGGTAGATTGACCGTCCGTCACATTGGCGGTGGCAACAAAACCAAATACAGAATCATTGATTTCAAGAGAAACAAGTTTGACGTTCCCGCAAAAGTTTTCTCCATTGAATACGACCCCAACAGAAGTGCAAACATTGCATTGTTGCACTATGCAGATGGTGAAAAGAGATATATTCTTGCTCCCGTTGGTCTCAACGTTGGCGACACAATCATCTCTTCTTCCACGGCAGACATCAAGGTCGGCAACAGCCTTCCCTTGTCCGCAATCCCCGTAGGTACAGTTGTTCACAACATTGAACTTCAACCCGGCAAAGGCGGTCAAATTGCAAGAGCAGCAGGTATCTCTGCACAACTCATGGCAAAAGAAGGCAAATATGCAACACTCAGAATGCCCAGTGGTGAAATGAGACTCGTCTTGCCTCAATGCCGTGCAACAATCGGTCAAGTTGGCAACATTGAACACGAAATCATCAACATTGGTAAAGCAGGTAAAGTCCGTCATATGGGCACAAGACCTACCGTCCGTGGTAGCGTTATGAACCCTTGCGATCACCCCCACGGTGGTGGCGAAGGCAGAAGCCCTGTCGGCAGACCTGGTCCTGTAACTCCTTGGGGTAAACCTGCATTGGGTTACAAGACAAGAAAGAAGAAAAAAGCAAGCAACAAACTTATTGTTACTCGCATCAATTAGTCGGAGGATAAAAAATGAGCAGAAGTATCAAAAAGAGACCTTTACCTTTTGTAGAACAATCTTTGATTACAAAAGTCAAGGCTATGAACCAATCTGGTGAAAAGAAGGTTGTAAAAACTTGGTCTAGAAGTTCCACGATTTATCCTGACTTCATTGGACACACAATCGCAGTACACGACGGTAAAAAACACGTTCCCGTCTACGTAACAGAAGATATGGTAGGTCACAAACTCGGTGAGTTTGCCCCTACAAGAAACTTTAAAGGCCACGCCGGCAGCAAATCTGCAGGTAAGTAAGGTGACGGAGGTTATTTATGGCAACAAGAACTAAACAAAAGGCAGAAGCCTACAAAGCAAATAAAGAACATCGTCCCCACGCAATTGCAAAGTACATTCGCATTGCACCCGGTAAAGTTCAAGTCGTACTTGACCTTATCAGAGGCAAAGGTCTTCGCGAAGCAGTGGCAATTTTGAAAGCAACACCTAAAGCAGCATGCGAACCCGTTTTGAAAGTTGTCAATTCGGCAGCAGCAAACGCCGAGGTCAACCTTGGTTTGGATAAAGAAACGTTGTACGTGGCAGCTTGCTTCGCAGATGCAGGTCCCGTCCTCAAAAGAATGCAACCCGTCTCTCGTGGCAGAGGTTACAGAATTTTGAAGAGAACAAGCCACATCACAGTAATTCTTGATTCTAAATCGGAGTAATAAGGAGATAAACTATGGGACAAAAAGTTAATCCTCATGGAATGAGAGTAGGCGTAAACGCTGGTTGGGATTCCAAATGGTATGCTGACAAAAAAATGTTTGGCTACTATCTCAAACAAGACGACGAAATCAGAAAACACATCAAAACAAAATACTACGTTGCAGGCATTTCCAAAGTGGAAATTGAAAGAAGCAACACGTCTGTAAAAGTTGACATTTACACAGGCAAACCCGGTATCCTCATCGGCAAAGCAGGTGCAGGTAGCGAAGTTATCAAAAACGAAATTGCAAAAATTGCAAAAGGTTTGGACGTAACAATCAACATTATTGAAGTTAAAAAAGTTGACTTGGATGCACAACTCATCGCAGAAGGCATCGCATCACAACTTGAAAAAAGAATTGCTTTCCGTCGTGCAATGCGTCAAGCATTGCAAAGAGCAATGAAAGCCGGCGCAAAGGGTGTCAAAACCCAAGTCGGTGGCCGTTTGGACGGTGCAGAAATCGCACGTTCCGAACAATATCACGAAGGTAGCATCCCCTTGCACACATTGCGTGCAGATATTGACTATGGTTTTGCACAAGCAAAAACAACCTTTGGTATCATTGGCGTAAAAGTCTGGATTTACAAAGGCGAAGTATTGCGTGGCAAGAAAAGAAGACCTTCCAAGGAGGTAACTGAAAATGTTAATGCCTAAAAGAGTTAAAAGACGCCGTCAATTCCGCGGTAGAATGAAAGGCGCAGCCCACAAGGGCAACAGAGTGGCATACGGCGAATGGGGCTTGATGAGCGAAGAATGCTCATGGATTACAAGCAACCAAATCGAAGCAGCCCGTGTCGCAATGACAAGATTCGTAAAACGTGGCGGTAAAGTTTGGGTAAACATTTTCCCTCACAAACCCGTAACAAAGAAACCTGCAGAAACACGCATGGGTTCCGGTAAAGGTAGCCCCGAATATTGGGTAGCCGTTGTCAAACCCGGCAGAGTCATGTTTGAAATGGCTGGTATTTCTGAAGAACAAGCAAGAGAAGCATTGAGATTGGCAAGTCACAAACTTCCCGTCAAATGCAAGATAGTTAAGAAGGAAGAGGCGGTGAACGCAAATGAAAGCAAATAAGGTAAGAGAACTTAATAATGAAGAATTGGTAGCAAAGCTTGCCGATTTGAAAAAAGAGCTGTTCAACTTGCGTCTTTCCCACGCAACTGGTCAGTTGTCCAATCCTTTGGCCTTGCACAATGTTAAAAAAGACATTGCAAGAGTAAAGACGATTATCAAAGAAAGAGAAGCATCCTTGCTCGGAGGTAAACAATAATGGCAGAAGTATTGGAAAGAAACAGCAGAAAAGAAAGAGTCGGCACAGTCGTATCCAATAAAATGGAAAAAACGATTGTCGTCGCAGTAGTTAACAAATACAAACATCCCCTTTACAAGAAAACAGTTTCCACAACCAAAAAGTACAAAGTTCGTGACGAACACAATGATTGCGGTGTCGGTGACACAGTACGCATTGCAGAAACAAGAAAGTTGTCCAAAGAAGTTCACTGGAGATTGCTTGAAATCGTTGAAAGGGCTAAGTAATATTGGGAGGAAAGCATTATGATTCAACCTCAATCTAGATTGAAAGTAGCCGACAATTCCGGCGCAAAGGAAATTATGTGTATTAAAGTGCTTGGTGGCTCCCTTCGTAAAGCAGGCAACATTGGTGATATCATCGTCGCAAGCGTAAAAACCGCAAACCCCGGTGGTGTTGTCAAAAAAGGTGACGTTATCAAGGCAGTTATTGTCAGAACAAGCTTTGGTGTAAACCGCAAAGACGGTACACACATTCGTTTTGACGACAACGCAGCAGTTATTATTGACGAGCAAAAGCAACCTCGTGGCACACGTATCTTTGGGCCCGTTGCAAGAGAGTTGAGAGAAAAAGATTATATGAAAATCATTTCCCTCGCTCCCGAAGTGCTTTAATTAGGAGGAACAACAATGTCAAGTATAAATATTAAATCCGGCGACCTTGTCGAAATCTTGGTAGGCCAAGATCCTAAAAAACACGACGGTCAAGGTGACAAAGGTAAACGTGGCAGAGTTATCTCCGTTGACAAAGAAAACCATAAAGTTATGGTAGAAGGTCTCAACCTTGTCAAAAAACACCGCAAACCCCGTTCTGCACAAGACCAAGGTGGCATCATTGAAAAACCTCGTTTCATCGACGTTTCCAACGTAGCCCTCGTATGTCCCAAGTGCAAAAAAGCAGTCAAAGTCGCTCACGTATTGGGCGAAGATGGCAAAAAATACGTCCGTGCATGCAAAAAATGTGGCGCAATCATTGACGTAAAAGAAGAAAAGAAAACAGCAAAAAAAGTTGCAAAAAAAGCAACGAAAAAAGCTGACAAAAAGTCTGAAAACTAATAAAAGGAGGAACGAATCGTGGCAAACGAAAAAACAGTAAAAACACCTGCAAGATTAAAAGACCACTATGTCAAAAACGTTGCTCCTCAATTGTTCAAAGAATTTGGCTACAAAAACGTAAACCAAGTTCCCAAGTTGGTAAAAATCGTTATCAACGCTGGTTTGGGCGATGTAAAAGACAATTCCAAGAGTTTTCAACTTGCAGTTGAAGAACTTAAACAAATTTCAGGACAAAAACCCATTGTAACAAGTGCAAAACTTTCCGTTGCAAACTTCAAAATCCGTAAAGGTATGCAAGTTGGCGCAAAAGTTACACTTCGTGGTCAAAGAATGTACGAATTTATGGATAAACTCGTATCCATCGCATTGCCCCGCGTAAGAGACTTCCGTGGTATCAACGCAAAGAGCTTTGACGGTCGTGGCAACTACACATTGGGTGTAAAAGAACAACTCATTTTCCCCGAAATCGTTTACGATCAAGTGGAAAAAACACGTGGCTTTGACGTAACTTTCGTTACGACAGCACAAACAGATGCCGAAGCTAAGGCTTTGTTGCAATATATGGGTATGCCCTTTACAAAGGCATAAGCGAGGTAAGACATTATGGCAAGAAAATCATTGATTAATAAACAACAAAAACCCGCCAAATATTCAACCCGTGCATACACACGTTGCTCCATCTGTGGCAGACCTCACTCCGTTTTGAGAAAATTCGGTATCTGCAGAATCTGCTTCAGAGAAAAAGCCTACAAGGGTGAAATCCCTGGCGTTAAGAAATCAAGTTGGTAAGGAGGAAAAACAAATGGTAGTTACAGACCCTATTGCAGATATGCTCACCCGTATCAGAAACGCAGTAGCAGCAAAACACAGTGATGTTGAAATTCCCTCATCCAAGGCAAAGAAAGCAATCGCACAAATCCTCGTTGAAGAAGGTTACGTAGCATCTTTCACCGAAGTGGAAAAAGACATTCAAAACTCCCTTGTTTTGACTTTGAAATACGGAAAGAACGGCGAAAAAGTTATTTCCGGTTTGAAGAGAATCTCCAAGCCTGGTTTGAGAGTATATGCAAAATCTCAAGAACTTCCCAAAGTCCTCAACGGTTTGGGAATTGCAATTGTGTCCACGTCCAAGGGCATTATGACCGACAAACACGCAAGAGAAAACAATCTTGGTGGCGAAGTGTTGGCATACGTATGGTAATGGGAGGTAAAATCAGTCATGTCAAGAATTGGTAGAGCACCCATTGCTATCCCCGCAGGCGTAAACCTTACGGTTGATGGCACAACAATCAAAGTAACAGGTCCCAAAGGCACACTCAGTTGCACAGTGGACAAAGTAATCGATTTCAAAGTTGAAAACAACGAAATCGTCTTTACAAGAAACAGCGAAAACAAAGAAGTCCGTGCAAAACACGGCTTGTACCGTGCATTGGTCGCCAACATGGTCAAAGGTGTAACAACAGGTTTCGTAAAATCCGTTATCATCAATGGCGTTGGTTACAAAGCACAAGTCAACGGCAACAAGTTGATCCTTAACATCGGTTATTCTCACCCTTGTGAAGTTATTGCACCCGAAGGCATCACTTTCGAATGCCCCACGGCTACAGAAATCTTGGTAAAAGGTTTTGACAAAGAACTTGTTGGTCAAACAGCAGCAAACTTGAAAGCCTTGCGTCCTGTCGAACCCTATCATGCATACGGCGTAAGATACAAAACAGACGTCGTTGTTTTGAAAGAAGGCAAAAAAGCAGGTAAGTAATAAGGAGAAGCGAAAATGATTAAAAAGATTGATAAAAACGCAGACAGAAAAGTAAGACACGAAAGAGTCAGAAAAACTGTCTATGGCACAGGCGTAAAACCTCGTTTGTGCGTTTACAGAAGTACCAATTACATTTACGCCCAACTTATTGACGACGTAAACGGCATCACACTCGCTTCCAGCTCTTCTTTGGCATTGTCTAAAGATTTGCAAGGCAAAACAAAGACAGAAGCAAGTGAAGCAGTTGGTCTTGATATTGGTAAAAAAGCACTCGATCTCGGTATCGAAAACGTAGTGTTTGACAGAGGCGGTTACATCTACACAGGTAGAGTAGCAGCATTGGCAAAAGGCGCACGCGACGCCGGCCTTAAATTCTAACAGGGAGGTAAATTGAAATGAGTGAAGTTGTAAAAAATGAAAATCAAGTCAACGCACCTGTAGAACAAACAGCACAACACCCCGCAGCACCCCAACAAGGTGAAAGAAGAGGTCGTGGCAAGTTTGAAGGCAAAAAAGGTGGCAGACGCTTTGACAAAAACCGCGAAAGAGAAGACGACGGTCTCATCAAAAAGACCGTTACAATCAATCGCGTAACAAAGGTTGTTAAAGGTGGTAGAACAATGCGTTTCGCAGCACTTGTTGTTGTCGGTGACGGCAAAGGCAAAGTTGGCGTAGGCATGGGCAAAGCAGCCGAAGTTCCCCAAGCAATCGAAAAAGCAACACAAAGAGCCAAAAAGGAAATGATTGCAATCGCATTGAAAGGCAATACAATTCCTCACGAACAAATCGGTCGTTTTGGTCGCGGTCACGTTTTGTTGTTGCCTGCACAAGAAGGTACAGGTGTTATCGCAGGTGGTCCCGTACGTAACGTATTGGAAGCAGTCGGTATCAAAAACATCAGAACAAAGTCCTACGGTTCCAACAACCCCGTAAACTGCGTAAAAGCAACGTTCGAAGGCTTGAAACAACTTAGATCAGCAGAACAAATTGCCGCATTGCGTGGTAAGACTGTTGAAGAAATTTTGTAAGGAGATTAAACCATGGCAGAAGTAAAAGAAGAAGTAAAGGTCGTAGCACCCGAAACCGAAACAGCCGAAGTCAAAAAGGCTCCTCGCAAAAAAGCAGCACCTAAAGCAGAAGGCGAAGCAACAGCAAAGAAAACAACGAAAAAAGCAGTAGCAGAAGCACCCGTTGTTGAAGCAGTTGAAGAAGTTGCACCCCAAGCAGAAGTTGAAGCAACAGTTGAAGCACCCGTTGTTGAAGCAAAGAAAGAATATCCTCAACCTTTGATCATCAATGGCAAATACGTAGCAGAAAAAGAATTCGCAAAACAATACGAAAAAGGTGACAAACCTTACGAATTGTCCGAAAAACTTATCAAAGTTACGTTGGTAAAAAGCACAGCAGGCAGTTTGGTAGAACATCAAAGAACAGTCAAGGCATTGGGTCTTAAGAAAATCCGTTCGTTCAAAATTCACAACGACAATGCAGCAATCCGTGGCATGATTTTCAAAGTAAAACACCTTGTTACTGTTGAAGAAGTAAAATAAGGAGACTATACCGATGAGAATACACACAATTTCCCCCGCAGAAGGCGCAGTTAGAGAATCCAAGAGATTGGGTAGAGGCGCAGGTAGTGGTTTGGGCAAAACAAGCGGTAAAGGCCACAAGGGTCAATGGGCCAGAAGTGGTGGCGGTGTTCGCCCCGGCTTTGAAGGTGGTCAAACTCCTTTGGCAAGACGCGTACCTAAAAGAGGTTTTAAAAATCACTTCCGTGTTGATTATGATGTTATCAACGTCGCAGAACTCAACGCATTTGAAGATGGCGCAGTAGTTAATCCCGAAATTTTGGCAAATTCCGGTTTGCTCAGAGGCAAACACAACGGTGGTGTCAAAGTATTGGGCAACGGCGAACTTAACAAAAAATTGACCGTCCAAGCACAAAAGTTCTCCAAATCTGCAAAAGAACTTATTGAAAAAGCAGGCGGTACTGTTGAGGTAATTGACTAATGATTGAAACTTTCAAAAACGCCTTAAAAATTAAGGAAATCAGAAATAAAATTTTGTGGACAATCCTTTTCGTAGTTATCTACAGAATTGGTTGCTACATCCCCGTTCCCGGGTTTGATGCCAGTGGTGTTGGCGAATTAGAAAGTTACAACTTGCTCAACATTCTCAACGCCATCAGCGGTAGCGCATTGGCTGACGGCACAATTTTTGCACTCGGCATCTCCCCCTATATCAACGCATCAATTATCATCCAATTGTTGACAGTTGCAATTCCCGCATTGGAAAGACTTTCCAAACAAGGCGACGAAGGCAGGGAAAAAATCACAAAGATTACACGTTACGTAACGATCGGCTTGGCAGTTGTTTCTGCTTTGGGCGTTGTCTTTACACTTGACGTAAACGTAAACTTCCTTTCCGGTCAAATTGCATTGCCTAGATGGTTGGTAATCACATACGTTACAATCATTTTGGTAGCAGGTTCCACACTTTGCATGTGGCTTGGCGAAAGAATCACCGAACACGGCGTTTCCAACGGTATCTCCATGATCATCTTTGTAGGTTTGCTTACAACAGCAGGTCAAGGTATCCTCAACGCAATCGTTGGTGGTCGCTGGGCAGAACTTGTAGCCTTCTTCGTAGTTTTGATTGCAATTTTTGCATTTATCGTCTGGGTTGACGGTGCAGAAAGAAAAATCAAAATTCAATATGCAAAACAAGTTAAGGGTAACAAAATGTATGGCGGTCAAGCCACGTTCCTTCCCATCAAAGTTAACGCATCCGGCGTTATGCCTTTGATTTTTGCATATGCAATCATGTCCTTCCCCACAATGCTTATTTCCACTTTCTGGGCAACAGCAGCAGAAACACAAGGAACGTTTGCATACTGGTGGATTCAAAATTTGGGCGCACAAAGTTGGGCATACCAAATCATACTTGCAGTTATGATTTTCTTGTTTGCTTACTTCTATTCCCAAATTCAATTCAACCCCGTTGAAATTTCCAAAAATATTCAACAAAACGGTGGTTTCATCCCCGGCATTCGTCCCGGCAGAGAAACAGCCGAACATTTGACCAAAGTAGTCACCAGAATTACTTTCTGGGGTGCAACCTTCTTGGCAATCATCGCCATGGTACCCTCTTTGGTCTTCTCCCTCGCATCAAGCAACGACCAAGGCTTGGTAAACGCATTCTCTTCCACAGGTATGTTGATCAGCGTATCCGTAGCATTGGAAATCTTCCGTTCTTTGGAAAACCAAATTTTGATGCGCAACTATAAAGGATTCTTGAAATAATATGAAAATCGTTCTTTTAGGTGCCCCCGGTTGTGGAAAAGGCACACACGCACAAAGACTCACAACTGAACTTGGAATTCCTCACGTTTCCACAGGCGACATTTTCCGCCAAAATTTGAAGGAACAAACCGAGTTAGGCAAGCAAATTGCCGGCATTTTGGCAAAGGGCGATTTGGTATCCGACGAAATTACCGTAGCAATCGTACGTGACCGCTTGTCACGTGACGATTGCAAAAACGGTTACATTTTGGACGGTTTCCCCCGTTCTCTTGTTCAAGCCGAAGCATTGGAAAGTTTTGACAAACTTGACGTCGTCGTCAACATTGACGTAGATTACGACACAATCATCAAGCGCATTTCCGGCAGAAGATTTTGCCCCAAATGCAGTGGCACTTTCCACGTTTCTCATTTAACAAGTGACACGTGTCCCGTTTGCGGAGATACACTCATCATCCGTAGCGACGACAGAGAAGAAGCAGTACGCAATCGTTTGGAAGTTTACGAAAGCACAACCAAACCTTTGATTGATTTTTATCGTCAAAGAGGTTTGCTCAAAACGGCAAAAGGCGACGGTACTGTTGAAGAAAACTATGCAAACATCTTAAAGGTGTTAAAGTGATTTTGCTAAAAAACCAACAACAAATACAACTTATGCGTGAAGCAAACCAAGTTGTCAAACAAACGTTGCAGTTGCTTTGTGAAAACTGCAAACCGGGTGTATCCACCTACGAGTTAAACAAATTGGCACACGACTTCATAATTAAGTGTGGTGCAAAACCTTCCTTTTTGAACTATTGTGGTTATCCTGCCAGCGTATGTATTTCCATTGACGACGAAGTGGTACATGGAATTCCTTCAAAAAAGAGATTTATAGAAGAAGGACAAATCGTATCATTTGACGTCGGTGCAATACTCAAAGGATGGCACGGCGACGCCGCCCGAACGGTTGCAGTCGGCTACGTGGACGACCAAAAACAAAAGTTGATGGAGGTTACCAAACAAGCCTTTTTTGAAGGTGTAAATTCCATCGTCATCGGCAAAACGACCATTGGCGACTTGGGACACACAATTCAAACTTACGCCGAAAGTTTTGGCTACGGCGTCGTAAAAGAACTTGTTGGACACGGCATCGGCAGACAAATGCACGAAGATCCTTCCGTTCCAAACTACGGAACAAAAGGACACGGCATGAAGTTGGTAGAAGGAATGACCATTGCAGTAGAACCCATGATAAATGCGGGTACTGATAAAGTCATTTTTATGCCTGATGGTTGGACGGTAAAAACGTTGGACGGAAAACCGTCGGCACACTACGAAAACACCATTGCACTAACAAAAAACGGTGTAGAAATATTAAGTTTGTAAACTGTTTAATATGGTAAAGAATTTTGAGTTGGGCGACGTTGTAGTTTCACAAAAAGGCAGAGACGCACAGTTGACTTTTGCAGTTGTGCAGATAGAAAGTCAAACGGTTGTACGCATTGCCGACGGTGAAATTCACCAATTAAAAAGTCCCAAAAAGAAAAACGTAAAGCATCTCAAATGCATTGGCAAATTGGAAACGATTGGCGCAAAACTTACGTCAGGCGCAAAAGTGTTTGATAGCGAGTTGAAAAGTGCATTGAGAACCTCTAAAATTGATTAAGGAGATTTTATGTCTAGAGAAGATGTAATTGAGGTTGAAGGTATTGTTGTGGAAGCATTGCGAAATGCTCAATTCGTTGTTCGTTTGCAAAACGGACACGACGTTTTGGCTTACGTCTCAGGAAAATTGAGAATTCACTCAATAAAAATTGTTCCCGGCGATGCAGTCAAACTGGAAATGAGTCCTTATGATTTGACCAAAGGAAGAATCATTTGGCGAACAAAAGGAAACTAAAATCCCCAATCTAGAAGAAAATTAAGGAGTACAAAAAATGAAAGTTAAACCTTCCGTAAAACCCATGTGCGACAAATGCAAAGTTATTAAAAGAAACGGCAAAATCATGGTTATTTGTTCCAAATATCCCAAACACAAACAAAGACAAGGTTAATGGTAAACCCTCGTTTGCAAGGCAGTTTGTTCATTCCATTTAAACAAACACCTTGTATGCGTTAACATATTTATCAAAAAAATATTAAGGAGAAAAACTAATGGCTCGTATTTCAGGTGTAGATTTACCCAGAGACAAACGCATTGAATACGGTTTGACCTATATCTATGGCATTGGTCATACCACAGCAGTCAAAATCTTGGAAGAAACAAAAGTCAATCCCGACACACGCGTAAAAGACTTGTCCGAGGACGACATTTCCAAAATCCGTGACTATATTGAAAAAGAACTTCAAGTAGAAGGTGACCTTCGTCGTGAAGTAAACCAAAATATCAAAAGACAAATTGAAATTGGCTCTTACAGAGGCGTACGCCACAGAAAGGGCTTGCCCGTACGTGGCCAAACCACGAAACGCAACGCACGCACAAGAAAAGGTCCCAAAAAGACAGTTTCTCGCGCAAAGAAAGCTGCAAAGTAATAGGAGGTTGAATCATGGCTGCTATTAGAAGAATTGTCAAGAAAAAGAAAGATACAAGAAAAGTTGACAAAGGACAAGCACACATTCACGCATCCTTCAACAACACAATCGTAACAATCACCGACATGAACGGCAACGCATTGTCTTGGTGCAGTGCAGGTTCCTTGGGCTACAAAGGTAGCAGAAAGGCAACGGCATTTGCAGCACAACAAGCAAGTGAACAAGCTGCACAAAAAGCAGTTAAAGACTACGGCTTGAGAACAGTTGAAGTTTATGTAAAAGGTCCCGGTCAAGGCAGAGAATCTGCAATTCGCGCATTGCAAACTGCCGAATTGGAAGTGACACTCATTCGTGACGTATCCCCCATCCCTCACAATGGTTGCCGCCCTCCCAAGAGAAGAAGAATTTAATGAAGGAGAATTAATATGGCAAGATATACAGGAGCCGATTGCCGTCAATGCAGACGCGAAAAATGCAAACTGTTTTTGAAAGGCGAAAAGTGCTACACACAAAAATGCCCCTTAATTTTGAGAAATAAAGTTCCCGGACAACACGCCGAAGGCAGAAGAAAGATCAGCGAATACGGCTTGCAACTCCGCGAAAAACAAAAAGTCAAAAGAATTTATGGCTTGCAAGAAAAGCAATTCCATCATTACTATGAACTTGCAGAAAGAAGCAAGGGCATCACAGGTACAAACATGCTCATCAGCTTGGAAAACAGACTTGACAACGTTGCATACCGCATGGGTATCGGCGCAAGCAGAAGCCAAGCAAGACAATTTGTCACACACGGTCACGTAACCGTCAACGGCAAAAGATTGAACATCCCTTCTTACCAAGTTAAAGTTGGCGACGTCATTTCCATCAAGGAAAACAAACTTGACCTCGCACCCTTCGTTGCACTTAAAGAATCCAAACCCGCAGCAAACATGCCCAAGTGGTTGACATTTGACAACGCAACGTTGACAGGTAAAGTTTTGGCAAAACCCCAAAGAGAAGACATCGATTCTAGCATCCAAGAACATATGATCGTCGAGTTGTACTCCAAATAATAATTGTCTTGGAAACTGAAGCTCAACAAGAGCAACTAAAAAATAAAATAAGGAGATTGTTGTCTAATGATGGAAATTGAAAAACCCAAAATGACGGTTGAAGAAAGTGGTCCCAAAGGCAGTTTGATCAAAATTGTTGCCGAACCCCTTGAAAGAGGCTATGGTATTACGTTAGGTAACGCTTTGAGAAGAGTCTTGTTGTCCGCTTTGCCCGGAATTGCGGTTGTTGGTATAAAAATCGACGGAGTCAAACACGAGTTTTCTTCCATTCCCGGAGTGCGTGAAGATGTGTCGGACATCATTTTGAATATCAAATGTCTTGCATTAAAAACAATCAATGAAGACAAAGATTTCAGAACCTCGATTACAATTGACAAAGTCGGCGAAGGTGACGAACCCGTTGCAGTTACTGCTGCAGACATCATCACAGATGCCGAAGTAGAAATTTTGAACCCCGACCTTTACATCTGCACAATTGAAAAAGGCACACACTTTGTTTGTGAACTTTACGTTGGAAGCGGTTGTGGTTACGTGTCGGTACAAAAGAACAAAGACAAAAACAAGGAATTGAAAATGAACTATCCCGTGGAATTTATTCCCATTGATTCCATTTTCGGTCCCGTCAAAACAGCAAGTTACACAGTAGAAAATGCTCGCGTAGGTCAAGACCTTTCCAAAGAAAAACTCACGTTGGAAGTGGAAACAAACGGTGCATACTCTGGCAGAGAAATCGTTTCTTTGGCAGCAAAAATCATCGAAGACCACGTCAAAATGTTCGTAGATTTGTCCAGTACGTTCAACGGCGACATTTTGAAACCTCGCGAATCGGACACACACAAACAAATCCTTGAAAAGAACATTGACGATATGGATTTGTCCGTCCGTTCTTACAACTGCTTGAAACGTGCAGGCATCCAAACTGTGGAAGATTTGACAATGAAGAGCGAAGAAGATATGCTTAAGGTAAGAAACCTTGGCAGAAAATCCCTCGACGAAGTCATTGCAAAATTGGAAAGTTATGGCTTGTCTTTGAGAAATAAGGATGAATAGGAGATTACTCACATGGCAAATAGAAAATTAGGAAGAGCAACAGACCAAAGATTGGCATTGCTTAAAAACCAAGTATCACAACTTTTGTGGTTGGGCAAACTTGAAACAACCTATGCTCGTGCAAAAGAAATTCAAAAAATTGCCGAAAAATACATCACGTTGGCTATCAACACATACCAAGATACAGTCGAAGTTCAAAAGACAAAGGTTATCAAAGGCGTTGAAACCAAAATTACCGTCGTCAACGATGGTGGCAAAAAACTTGCAGCACGTCGCAAACTCATGGCAGGCCTTGCCGATTTGCAAGAAGCAAAATTGCCCAAAGAAACAAAGTTGCAATACAAAGTTCGCACTAAAGACGTAAAACACCCCTTGATTGAAAAAATGTTCAACGATTATGCACCTCGTTTTGACAAACGTGCACAAGAATTGGGCCAAAGAGGCGGTTACACAACAATCCACAAGATTGGTTTGCGTCGCGGTGATGCAGCAGAAGCAGCAATCATTGAAATCATTGGTTAATTTTTAACGAAAAATCACAAAAGACTTACTCAAAAATCCGAGTAAGTCTTTTTGTTTGCAATTTTGTGTTGCAAAGTTGCCCTGCTTTGTGCTACAATACAAAACAAGGTGAAATTATGTATTTAATCGTAGGTCTAGGCAATCCGGACGCAAAATATCAAAATACCTTTCACAACGTCGGCTTTCGTTGCGCCGACGCGCTTTGTCAACTTTGCGATGCAAAATTTGACAAGGGCGAATGTCGTGCAATCACTGCGCACACTCGCATCAACAACGAAAAAGTAATTATTGCAAAGCCCATCACATATATGAATTTGTCGGGGGAAAGCATTTGGGAACTTGTATGCAAATACAAAATCCCCGTTGGCAACCTTATTGTTTGCTATGACGATGCCGATTTGCCTTTGGGCAATTTGCGTATTCGCACAAAAGGTAGCGGTGGCACTCACAACGGCATGAAAAACGTGGTGCACTGCCTCAAAACGGAAGAAATCATACGCATGCGTGTCGGCATCGGCCACGGCGACCGTGATATCAAAGAATACGTTTTGGCACAAATTTCCAAACAAGACAACGTTGTTTTGCAAGAAGGCATCGACCTTTGTGCAAAGGCAATTTATAAGTTTTGTTCCGGCACACCAATTGAAAGGGTAATGGGCGAATTTAACAAACGCTAGATGAGCAATTTTTTGCACCAATTCACACACAATATTGCGTACCAAAACTTGTACGACACCCTCCACGATAAAAAAATCGTGGCTTTTGGCGTGCAACAAAACGAAAAAGCCGTCCTTCTTTCCGGTATGGACAGGTTCTTTTTGTACGTAACGAGCGACTTTGTCCAAGCGCAACAATTGTTGCGTTCACTCAACCAACTCAACGGTGAACAGTTTGTATTTTTGCCCGCCAACCAAGACGTTTTGTTGTACGGACAAAATTTGGCAAAAAGCAAAATTGCCCAACGAAACAACGCTTTGTACCAAATGACGACGACGGCGCGTGGTGCAGTCGTTTGCATTGAAAGTTTGTTGCAACCCATTTTGTCAAGAAGTCAGTTTGACAGCAATTTGATTTCTCTTGAAATGGACGGGCAAATTGACCTTCGTGACCTTTCTCAAAAACTTTGCACGGCAGGTTACGTCCGAGTGGACAAAATTGAACAAACGGGCGACTTTTCAATTCGTGGCGACATTGTGGACGTTCACTCTCCATTGGGGAAATATCGCATCAACTTCTTTGGAGATACGATAGAAAGCATTTACGAAATTGAAGACAATGCCAACGGCAAGTCAATGCAACAAATAATTTTGTTGCCCTTGTTGTACGGTGGCAACGCCAACAAACGAATTTTGCAAAAGGTTTGTGACGAAATAGGAAAGCAAAAGGCAACAAGCGATGCCCAAGCACGATTGGATTCCATTTATTCGGAATTGGAAGTTGCGCAAGGTGGAGGCAACGTGGATAACCCTTGGCTTATGCCATTTATCAAGACGAGTCACCTTTCTGACTATTTGCCCGACAATGCTGTCATCGTTTTGGACGAGCCCAGACGATTGCAAGAGCGTGTTGACTTTTTGTACAAAGAACACGAAGTTCGTTTTGCTTCCCTTTTGCAAGGTGGCGAAGTTTTGCCTTCCCACTTTGACGCTTTATTTAATCAATCCGAGATTTGGAAATTGTTGGGAAGTTGCGACCAACTTGCCTTGCAAACGATGAATGCAACAAGTTTTTACCTTCCCGACAAAATCGTCAGTTTTTCCTCATCGCCTATACCGTCGTATAGGTCAAATATAGAAAAACTTTCCAAAGACGTAGCCGATTGGAAGCGTTTTGGCTATCAAGTGGTTGTTTGCATTGGGCAGTTTGACAAAGACCTTTTGACAAAAGAATTGCACCAAAACAACGTGTATCCCATTATGGGCGAAGTGCTGACGGAAAACAAAGCCGACGCGTTGTTGTGTCAAAACGATTTTGAACACGGATTTGTTTCTCACTCCAACCACCTTGCCGTGGTAGGAAGCCGAGATATTGCAGGGGAAAGCAGTTTGTCCAAGACTTCCAAAAATACCAAACAGGTATTTTTGTCGGTAGAAAAGGGCGATTACGTCGTGCACGAAATTCACGGTATCGGCTTGTGCGAAGGTATTCAAAAGGTAACTTCGGCAAGTGGCGAACAAAAAGACTATTTTGCCGTCCTTTATAAAGGTGGCGACAGACTTTACGTTCCCATTGAAAACAGCAACCTTCTCTCCCGTTACAGTGGTGGCGAACAACCCACCTTATCAAAAATTGGTGGCGAAGATTTTGCCAAGGTAAAAAACAAAGTCAAGTCGGGCATCAAAGCAATGTCCTTTGACTTGGCAAAGTTATACGCCGAAAGAGAAAAGCCTCGTGGTTTTTCTTACAACGTGGACAAATATTTGGACGAAGAGTTTTCTGCAACTTTTGAATGGACGGAAACGGAAGACCAACTCAAATGCATAAAAGAAATTGACCGAGATTTGCGCAAAGACAAAATTATGGACAGACTTCTCGTTGGCGACGTCGGTTACGGAAAGACGGAAGTTGCCTTGCGCACAGCCTTCAAGGTTGTTGCCAACAAAAAGCAAGTTGCCCTTATGTGTCCTACCACGATTTTGGCTGAACAACACTTCAACACCTTTGCCCAACGTATGAAATACTTTGGCATAACTGTAGAGTGCCTCAGTCGTTTTAGAAGCGCAACCGAGCAAAAGAACATAAAACAACGTCTTCAAAACGGTCAATTAGATATAGTTATTGGAACACACCGTTTGTTGTCCAAAGACATAAAATTCAGCGACTTGGGGTTGCTTATTTTGGACGAAGAACAACGTTTTGGCGTAGAGCACAAGGACAAAATTAAACTGCTCAAAAAAGAAGTGGACGTTTTAACAATGTCTGCAACGCCAATTCCACGCACTTTGCACATGGCGCTAAGTGGAATAAGAGATATTTCCACAATCACCACGCCACCAAAAGACCGTGTTGCCGTTGCGACTTTCGTTATGGAAGACAGTTCGGCAGTATTAAAAGACGCCGTAATGCGTGAGGTCAATCGTGGTGGACAAGTTTACTTTGTTTACAACGAAGTGGAGCGTATGGACTTGTTTAAAAAGCGTTTATCCGACCTTGTGCCCGACGTAAAAATTATCACGGCACACGGACAAATGCCGGAAAACGTGTTGGAACAGGCAATATCTGCCTTTATGCAACAAAAAGCCGACGTCTTGTTGTGTTCAACCATAATAGAAAACGGAATAGACTTGCCCAACGCAAACACGATGATTGTCTATGATGCCGACCGACTTGGCTTGTCGCAACTTTATCAATTGCGAGGTCGTGTTGGCAGAAGCGACAAGTTGGCATACGCTTATTTTGTTTACCGGCAAGACAAGGTGTTATCAACAACGGCATACAAGCGACTTAATTCCATCGTGGAATACTCCCAGCTTGGCAGTGGTTTCAAAATTGCCTTAAAAGACTTGGAAATTCGTGGTGCAGGCAACGTTTTGGGTAGAGAGCAACACGGACACATGATGAAAGTAGGCTACGATATGTACGTCAAATTGCTCAACGAAAGTGTAAGCGAAATAAAAGGCGAACAAATAGAAACGCCCACAACTTGCACCGTGGAAATAGACATTGGCGCAAATGCCCCCGAAAGTTACATTGTTTCGCTGGAAGAACTTATGGAATTTTATCAGCAGTTGGCTTCTTGTTCGTCCATTGAACAAATGGATAAACTCAAAGAAACGATAACGCAAACCTTCGGCGAAATGCCAACGGAAACGGCAAACCTATTTGCCATTGCCAAACTCAAATTGTATGCTGAAAAAGCGGGCGTTTGCCGAGTGGAATTCAAGACGGACAAGGTTGTCTTCAGGTTTGAAGACAAACAAAAATTCCTTTCCAAAAACGTCTTTGATGCAATCAACGTATGCGACAATCTCGTACCAAGTTCCACCGAAACGGCGTTGATATTGGACACGACGGGATTTATGCAAAAGCAACGATTGTTGGGATTGGCAATACGAATTGTAAGGGTTTTATGTGGTGAAAATTCATTATAAACACCACAAAAACGGTTGCATTTTGTTTGCTTATAAAGTATAATTGAACGGTATATAGGGTACTGCCCTCCTTTTGTGGTGCAGTGTACTCAATTTGGAGAATAAAAATGAAAAAGACAACAAAAGTTATAGCATTGGTTATCGTCATGGTTATGGCAGTCAGCCTTCTTTGCAGCTGTGACATGATCACTACAAACACATTAAAATATCGCAGTCAAACAGCAATCACAGTTGGTAGCGAAAGCATTTCCGTAGGCGACTTTTTGGACACCTACACGTCTTACTACTATGATTACTATTCCTACATCCAACAAGGTTATTTCACAGACGAACAATTGTTTGAATTGGTCGTCAGTTCTTTGGTGCAAATTCACCTTCGTATTGACGAATACAAAAACCTTGCCGATGCAAGTGGCGACACGTATTCTCACCAATACGTTGACGTATACAAAAATTCCGAATATTTGACGGAAGCCGAAACGGAATTTGCAATTAAATACGCACTCAATTCCATGTACAAAAGTTTCAACAGTTACTTGGAACAAGAAATTGCAAAATTCTATGATTTGGCAGAAGCAGAAGCAGATGATGACGAAAGAGAATTTACCGAATACGACGTTGTAGATACATCCGTCGCATCTCCTTATGCAGAATACAAATATCAAGAAACAATGGACGAAGACGAAATTGACGAAAGAGTTGACGTTTCCAATTTGCCCACAGATTTCTCTGGTCTTGGTTTCGGTGCACAAGACACTTACGAAAACAACGAACTTTTGGCAGAAAAGGTTGACGAAATCAACGAACGCATCGTTGACTACATCAAAGCCCAATCTGACTACAAAGAAGGTGACGAAGACAACGCACCCGTTGTAACGGCAGACGAATACAAAGAATTCGAAAAACGTGCAGCAAAAGCATACAAACGTGCAGCAGACGACAGTTATGGTTACACGTTTGCACTTGCAATCAGCACACAAGTAGAAAGCACAATCAAATCTATGATTGCAGTCAAATACAACTATCGTTTCTACAGACAAGTTGAAAGTGAACAAAACTTGCTTACAATTTTGGCAGACAACTGGGCAAACGACAAATCCGCATTGGAAGCAGCATACCAACTTGCTCCCAGCAAATTTGTCCAAGCAATTGAAGGTTTGCAATCCACAGACTTCATTTACACAATCCCTTCTCAATTTGCCGATAGTTACGTTTACACGAAAAACTTGCTTATCCAATTCTCCGCTGAACAATCCACAGCACTCAGCACGGTAAAATCTCGCGTTGGTGCAGACAGCGAAACGTACAAAGAATATCGTGCATGGCTTGCAGGTCAAATCGTTGCAGAAAACTTCACAGACGCATATGACGGTGTAGATTTTGACGATTACACAGATCAACAAATTGCAGAAAACACCTTCTTCCAATACGTTTCCGGCACAAGCGTAGAACTTGTTTCCGGTTCCACATTGGAAACGGCACTCAACGGTGGTTTGACAGAAGACGTTTTCGTACAATTGATGAAAGACTACAACACAGACGTTGCACAACACAAAGCAAATTACGATTACGTTGTCCGTGTTGACGGCACACCTCTCAACTATCAAGCAACTTGGGTAGTAGAATACGTAGAAGCAGCAAAACAAGCATACGAAAGTTACAATGCAGGTGGCGCAGGCTACGGCATTGCAATCTCCGACTATGGCGTACACGTCGTTTACTACACAGGCAACCTTGTTGCACAAGACGGCACCTTCACAACTGACTCCATCTACGACTTGTCCACGCATCAAAGCAGATACTTCCAAGCATACTATGATGCAAAATCTCAAGCAATCTTGGCAGAAGCATTTGACCAATTGGTTGACAAATACCTTGAAGAAGACTTGGTACAATGGACAAAGATTTTTGAAAAAATCATGAAAAATGCCGAAGTAGAAGTCAAAGTAAGCCAAGTTTTGGAAGACTTGAAAGACTAATAAAAATTAAAGTAAAAAGCCTCAACAAAAAGTTGAGGCTTTTTTTTATTTAAAATTTACAAAATCAAAATGGAAATTAGAATTGGTATGGTCATATAAAGAGCAAACCATTGTTGCCTTTTTTGACCAAACAATTTTTGCACGAGGGAAATACCCAAAAGTCCCGACAAAAAAGCCACGGCAATGCCCACTGCAAAACAATACCAAGGCAACGAAATAACTTGTGCAGTTTTTGTCGTTACAAATTCGCCAACGGCACTTGCCAAAATAATGGGCAAGGACAACAAAAAGGAAAATTCAACGGCATCTTGCCTTTTAACTTTGCAAAATGTCAAAGAGCAAATGGTGGTGCAACTTCTGCTAAGTCCGGGGATTGTGGCAAGACCTTGCATTGCGCCACACAACAACGTCACCCAAAGTGGACGCGCCCACAACGGTTTTGGCTTTGCAACCGTCAAAAGAGAAGACAGCCACAGCAAAATTGCTGTCATAACAAACCCAGCCAACAACAAATATTTTTCCCACTCTCCTTCCAACACAAACAAACGCATTGGAAGAGCAACCACCAACGTGCAAATGGTGGCAAAAATTATTTTATGCAACTTTTCGTTTTTAAGTGGGTGTTTAAACAAATGAAATATTTGTTGCCAAAATACTGCCACCACCGACAAAGCCGTCCCCAAGTGAAGACAAACGTCAAAAAGCAAAGGGCAGTCAATACCCAACAGCGTTTGCACAAGTTTAAGGTGTCCCGAAGAAGAAATGGGCAAAAATTCACTTGCCCCTTGTACAAGTCCCAACAAAATACTTTCAACAACTGTCAAAACAACTCCTTTTTGTGGTTTACAATTACCACCAAATGTTGTAATATATAAGCCGATGACAAACGGCGATATAAACTATTATATGTTTGTTTTTCACAATAAAGGAGCATAAACAATGAAATTAGGTGTTGTAGGTTTACCCAACGTAGGCAAAAGCACGTTGTTCAACGCAATAACAAAAGCAGGCGCAGAAGTCGCCAACTATCCTTTCTGCACGATAGAACCCAACGTAGGCGTGGTTGCAGTTCCCGACGAACGTTTGGACAAGCTCGCATCATTATACAACAGCAAAAAGGTTACCCCCACCTTTTTGAGTTTCGTTGACATTGCAGGTTTGGTAAAAGGCGCCAGCCGTGGCGAAGGTTTGGGCAACAAATTTTTGTCGCACATAAGAGAAGTTGATGCAATCGTTCACGTTGTTCGTTGTTTTGACAATGGCGACATCACGCACGTATCGGACAAAATTGACCCCGTTGACGACATTGATACAATCAATTTGGAATTGATATTGGCAGACGTCAACAGCGTGGAAAATCGCCTTGCCCGTGCAAAAAACGCCGCAAAAGGTGGCGACAGAAAACTTCGTGAAGAAGTGGAATTTTGGGAAAAACTTCTTCAACACTTGCAAAACGGCAAATCGGTACGCACCTTTGATTTTGAAAGCGACGAACAAAGACAACTTGTTGCCGAAAGTTTTTTGCTCACAGACAAACCCGTCATATATGCAGCCAACATTTCCGAAGATGACGTTGGCGCAGGCGAAAACGATTACGTTTTGGCAGTAAGGGAAAAAGCATTGGAAGAAAACGCCCAAACTTTGGTTATTTGTGCAAGATTGGAAGCGGAAATTGCAAGTTTGTCGGACGATGAAAAACAAATGTTTTTGGCTGACTATGGCATTGAACACAGTGGTTTGGACAGACTTGTGCAAACTTGTTACAAGTTGCTCAACCTTGTAAGTTATCTTACGGCAGGCGAAAAAGAAACTCGTGCATGGACGATAACCGAAGGCACCAAAGCACCCCAAGCAGCAGGCAAAATTCACAGCGACTTTGAAAAAGGCTTTATTCGTGCCGAAGTATGCCCTTGGCAAACGTTGTTGGAATTGGGTGGTTACACCAAAGCCAAAGAACAAGGCAAAGTGCGAAGCGAAGGCAAAGAATACGTCATGCAAGACGGCGACGTAGTCTTATTTAGATTTAACGTTTGATATTTTTTCGTGTAAAGGTTTGCACGAAAAATGGTCATATTGCAAAAACCAAATCAACAAAAAGGAAGGCTCAACTTTGAAAAAAAGTTGGGCTTTTCTTTTCCTTTCTTGACCTTATAATAAAGAGTTGAGTATTGACTTTACTTTAAAATTGTTGTAATATGTTTTCATATAACAAGGAGTTCAACGAAATGAAGACTCAAAAAGTATCTCTCAAAAACAAACTTGCCTTTGGTGCAGGGGACATATTTGGTGGTGGTTCTTTCAACGTCATCAACTTTTTGTTTACCACCTTTTTGTCGTTGGTGGTAGGTTTGCCCATGATTTGGGTAAGTGCCATCTTGCTTTTGACAAAGGTGTTTGACGGCATAATTGACCCTTTCATCGGTGCAATCACCGACGGAACACAACCCAAAAGGTTTGGCAAAAGACGCAAATACATACTTATTTTTGCCCCTATTATGTACGTTTGTTTTGTGTTGTTGTTTTTCCCTTGGAACTTGGTTACAACAAGCGTTCCATTGAAAGTGGCACTTGTCATTTTCGTTTACGTTTTGTACGCCACAAGTCAATCTTTCATTTTGATTCCCTACTATTCGTTGGCAAGCGAAATGACGGACGACTTTGACGAGCGCAACAAAGTAAGTGCCGTTCGTGTTGCTTTTTCAATTATATCTTCCCTTGTTTGTGTTGCCGTACCCGGCTCCATTGCAAACCCTTCACAAGCAGCAAACGACGGTGGTTTGTGCTATATTGTGATGTCGGTCATTTTTGGTGGGATTTTTTGTTTGTCTTTGATTATTTGTGGACTTTTCTCCAAAGAACAAATTGTCACCCCTGCAATAAAACGGAAAATAACACTCAAAGAATTTTTCAAACCCTTAAAACTTAGAACCTATCGCAACTATTTGGGAATGCAACTTTGCGCATCAATGTCAATGGCAATTATTTCTTCTTTCTTCTTCATTTATTGCGATTTTTACCTTAGACGAGATACCTACTTGCTCACCACAATGCACGGTGCAGGTCGTTTCCCCATTGGAACGGTTGCAGCAGCCGGTATGTTCGTTGCCCAAGCCATTGCACTTGTTTTTTACGTTTGGCTCATCAAAAAGACCAACAAAAAGACGGCATACGTTTTATCGGCAACCTTTTGGTCGGCAATGTTGCTTCTTTTGTTTTTGCTACCTGCCGAAACGTCTGGAACGGCACAGCTTGTCAACGGCTTTGTAACAACGACGAGTGGCGTACCCAATTGGTTGATTATTATTTTGGGCTTGGTAATGGGCATTGCGTTGTGTGGTTGTGTGTACGTCCCCCACAGTTCGGTTGGTGACGTTGCCAACGTTGGACAGTTGTACTTTGGCGAGCGCACCGAAGGAGCATTTTCGGGGTTGACCAACTTCCTCAACACCACGGCACAAGCCGTTGGTTTGGCAATTCCACCTTTTATTATGAGCTTTGCCGGATATAAAGAAACCACTTACGTTTCCGTTGAAGAATACCTTGCCCAGCAAAGTTATTATGACTCCATTTACAAGGCAACGGTTGGACAAAACGTTCAACTTGTACCCTTGGCGCAAGGCGACATGGCGCAATTTGCAATAAGGCTTGCCATAACTTTGCTTCCCATCGTAATTTTGTTGGTTGGCGTATTTATTGCCACACGTTATCGTCTTACAAAACAAGCGCAAGAGCAAATTGTTTCCTTGTGCAACGACCAAACACAACAAGAGTTTGGCCAACAAAAGAAAGCCCTTTTGCAATATCTTGGCGAAGACGTTTCAAAATTCTAAACTACAAAAAGAACAGTCAATTGACTGTTCTTTTTATTTTTATTTAACACTTGTTAAGTATTTTGAAATATGGTATAATAAGTCAAACGGAGGTTTTCCTATGGCAAAAAAGAGAATTGGCGCATTTGAAGTGC
>JAGBWW010000072.1 GCA_017629595.1 Clostridia bacterium
ATTTAACAATTTCTAATTTAAAATCAATCATAATAGGTAATTATAAAGGCAAAGGGGTAAAATGTAAAGCAAATGCACCTTTTCCATTTGCAATAAAAAAGCGCCAAGTATCGGCGCTTGTGTTTTTGTGCAGTTGCCTCTGTCGTCGTATTGAATTGTAATTAAATTATATATTGAGAAAAATGGGTTGTCAAGGGAGAAAAAAGGCGAGGTTGCCCTAAAAGGTAGCCTCGCCTAGTTTTGTTTGTGAAAGTAATTTGCTATTTTTTCTAACTTATTTGTTGTATTACATCACATATCCTTGTATGAGGATAATATCTTATGATATACGTTTCTCCGATTTCGACATCGATTACATATAAAACAACGTATTCATCTTTATCTATTAAAAAAAACTTTGGCTCCCTATAGCTTATCTCTCCATTTCCATCTTGATCACGTTTTACAACAGTAAATTCAACAACCCTTGCACGTTCTTCAATGTACGTATTGTTTTCAATGTAAACGTAATCTTTGCAACATCTTTGAAATAAATCGCAACAATACATCGTAAACCAAATTATTAAGACGGAACTAATGATTAATAGCACAACCCCAGATATTTTGTCATATCTCTTGAAAAAGACTCGCTTTTTAAAAAAGTGTGCCAAGAAGAACAAAATTATACCAAAAATTGTTCCAAACAATGATAAGTAAAATACATACCAATATGTGCTGACCATTTTTATTCTCCTTTTTAATCGTATATTCCATTAAACGTTGCTCGATAAGTGTTTAAATTATATATTGAGAAAAATGGGTTGTCAAGGGTGGAAAAAGGGATGCAACTACTTAAATAGATAGTCACACTCCTGCAAAGTTTGTGTTATTTGTTCTTGTTTTTTCTTTTTTTGCTAGCTAATTTAATAATTGGATATATAATAATAAACATTATTGCTGAAATCAGCCAACTATACTTATTATCAGGTTCAGGAGTGTTGTAATAACCATATATAGCAACAATTATGTATGCTATAACAACTTGTATTATTTCAAACACTATTTTCTTCACAAACTACCTCCTAATAAATTTAAACTCCATTTAGCAAGAATAATTTAGTTTTTTAATTAGTTTCTTGTGTTCAAAGGTAGAGGGGTGCCGTTTTGAAGTTGTTGCCATTCGCCGTGGAAATATACGTTGACCGTTTGGGGCAAATTCTTTTGCCACTTAGGTTTGAACAAGGGTTTTGTGTCGTTCAAAACCAAGTCGGCAAAGCAGGTAGCAAAAGCATATTGTGAAATTTTGCATCCCGAGGCAATAATCAAGTGGTCTATTGTGTGACATTGATTAAAGGCAAAATCTTCAATTGTGTGGACGTTGTCCAAAACCACGTGTTTTACGTTGGTGTAGTAAAATGCGTTGGTGCAAATTTTTTGTGCGTTGGACAAATTAACGGTTTTTACGTATTTATAGTTGCCACGGAAAGCATAACTTGCGACGGTTGTTACGGTGTCTAATACCGTAACAACTTCCTGATTAAGTGCCAAGGGGCAAGCAATGACTTCCGTTTTTTCGGCATTGTACAAAACGCCGTTTTCCACAACGTAATTTTCGTTGCCTTCTTCTACCACAATGGATTCTATTCCGTTGCCGACACCCAAAAATCCGTAAGCAAGGCTTGTGACCGTTTGGGGAACGTGAATTTGTTGCAACGCCGTGCAACCGCCAAAGCAATCCGTTCCGTATTTTTCCAAAGGAGCGTTGGAAACGGTGAGCGCTGTGAGTTTGTCACATTGGAAAAAGGCAAGGTCGCCGATTTCTTTTGCCGTGGTGGACAAGACTATCGTGACAAGTTTTGTTGCGCCTTTGAAACTTTGTTCGCCGATAATTTGGCAACCCTCACCAACCGTATAGCGAGAGCCTGTTTTTGCAACGGGGTAACGTACCAAAGTTTGCCGTCTGCCGAATACAAAACACCGTCAACGTCTTTGAAATGTTTGTTGGAGGTGGGAACGTCAAACTCTTTGAGTGCAGTAGAGTTGGCAACAACTTGCTTGACGGAAGAAGACAACGTCAACTTTGTGATTTTGACGTTTGTGCCTGTATCCACTTTTACGACCGTTTTGCCGTTTATTTTTTCGGGAACGATAACGTCTCCCGACACTTTTTCTTCAAAGCCAACAATGGTCGTTGTGGAAGTGAGTTTTACGTTTTGATAAATTGTGCCGTTGTCCAAAGTAACTTTTGGAGGTTGATAGGTAGCAACACCTGCCACCAACCCACCCAACAAAATTACACCTGCCAAACAAAGGGCAATAACTTTTGAAAACTTTTTCATAAAAACCTCTATTCAATTCTTCCCAAAAAGAAGATGGATAGTCTATTTGTAAAGTGTGTGTCGCAAGAATACCACAAACGGCTTGAAAATGCAATAAAAATGCTCCCAAAGAAATTGGCACGTTCTTAACGGAGAAATTGAAAAGTTCCACTAAGTACGAGCATCGCATTTAACTCGTCAAACGATGGGCTAAGCCCAATCTCTTATAACGACAAAAGAGAACGTTTCGCTCTTATAGACCGATTCGTTCTCTCTTTTTTTTGTTGTTATTCTTCTTCTGCGTGGGGTGCTGTTGTTACACAAACAACCTTGCTGTCAGCATTTTTGAATTTCATAATGCGAACACCCAACGTGTCTCTGCCGATTTTTGAAATGTCGTCGGAACTTACACGAATTGCCACACCATTGTCAGCAATCAACATAACGTCTTGACCGGGTTCAACAACTTTCAAGTTGACAAGTTTGCCTGTCTTTTTGTTGAATACGCCCGCTTTGATGCCTTTGCCGGCACGAGATTGCAAACGATAGTCTTCTATGTCACTGCGTTTGCCAAAGCCGTTTTCCGATACGGTAACAACTTGGCAACCAACGTTGACTACCGACATATCCACGGCGTAGTCGCCTTCTTCAAGTTTGATGCCACGAACACCTTGGGCTTCTCTGCCCATGGGACGGACTTCGCTTTCGGCAAAACGAACGCACTTGCCTTCGTGACTTGCCAACAAAATTTCTTCTTCGCCACTTGTCAACGCAACGGAAATAAGTTCGTCTCCTTCCACCAAAGAGATGGCAATTTTGCCTGTTTTTCTTATGGAATCAAATTCTTCCAAAGGTGTCTTTTTGACGGTGCCATTTCTTGTTGCCATAAACAAGTTGCCCACGCTATCTTCTTTTCTGGGAATAACAGCCGTTACCTTTTCGCCGTTATCCACTTGCAAAAGGTTGACGATGGCTCTGCCACGTGCCGTTTTTTCCGCTTCGGGAACGTCGTAACCTTTGATGCAATACACCTTGCCCTTGTTGGTGAAGAACAACAAATCGTCGTGTGTGTTGGAAACAAACATCGTTTCAATGAAGTCTTCTTCCTTGGGTTTGTGGGCTGTTGCACCTTTGCCACCACGGTGTTGCAAACGATATTCGCTGATAGGCAAACGTTTTACGTAACCTTGGTGCGTCATGGAAATCATTACGTCTTCGCGTTCAATCAAGTCGCCAATGTTAAGCTCTTCGTAATCGTTGGAAATTTCTGTGCGACGAGGTTGACCATATTTTTCCTTGATGACGGTAATTTCATCAACAATTATGTCGTCAACGCGTTGGGGACTGTTCAAAATGTCTTTTAAGTCGGCAATGATTGCTTCCAATTGTTGCAATTCGTCGTGCAAAGATTTGACGTCAAGTTGGTTCAAACGAGCCAACTTCATTTCCAAAATTGCGTTGGCTTGCTTGTCGGAAAGGTCAAAGGTCGTCATCAACAATTCCATTGCGCATGCTCTGTCTTTGCTGGATTTGATGATTGCAATAACTTCGTCAATGTTGTTTTGTGCAACAACCAAGCCTTTTACGATATGGCAACGGTCTTCTGCCTTTTCCAAATCAAACTTGGTGCGACGGATGATGACTTCTTGTTGGTGTTTGATATAGTAGGACAAAACTTCTTTCAAGTTCAAAATTTTGGGTTCGCCGTCTGCCAATGCCAACATAATTACACCAAATGAAACTTGAAGTTGTGTGTGTTTGTACAAGGTGTTGAGCACCACTTGTGCGTTTGCGTCACGTTTTAATTCAATGACGATGCGCATACCTTGTCTGTCCGATTCTTCTTTTACGTCGGAAATGCCTTCAATTCTTTTGTCTTTTACCAAGTCGGCAATGGAGATGATAAGCCTTTCTTTGTTGACTTGATAGGGAATTTCCGTGACGATAATTCTTTCACGATTGCCCACCGTTTCAATTTCCGTTTTGGCACGAATAATGACGGACCCTCTACCCGTTTTGTAGGCTTGTCTTGCGCCCATGGGCGTCATCATCAAACCACCTGTGGGGAAATCGGGTGCGGGGAGATAATGCATCAATTCTTCCACCGTGATTTCCGGATTGCGAATTTGTGCAATGGTTGCATCAATTGTTTCGGAAAGGTTGTGAGGGGGTATGTTTGTTGCCATACCTACGGCAATGCCGTCGGCACCGTTTACCAACAAGTTGGGGAAACGTGCAGGCAAAACTGTGGGTTGTTGCAAAGTGTTGTCAAAGTTGGGATAGTAATCAACGGTGTTTTTGTCAATTTCTCTCAACATTTCGGAGGCAATTTTGGAAAGTCTTGCCTCGGTGTATCTTTGTGCTGCGGGCGGGTCACCGTCAACCGAGCCAAAGTTGCCTTGTCCATCTACCAAGGGGCAACGGATGGAAAAGTCTTGTGCCAAACGTACCAAGGCATCGTAAACTGCGCTGTCGCCGTGAGGGTGGTATTTACCCAAAACGTCACCGACAATTCTTGCACATTTTCTATAAGGCTTGTCGTTGAACAAGTTAAGTTCGCCCATTGCATACAAAATTCTTCTGTGAACGGGTTTCAAGCCGTCTCTTACGTCGGGAATTGCACGAGAAACGTTTACTGCCATTGCATAGGCAATAAAAGACTTTTTAAGTTCTTCTTCAACCAACACCTTTTTGACGTTGGTATTTTTTAATGCTTCTACGTAATCAATTTGAGAAACTACTTTTGCCATTTATGTTTCCTCCATTATACGTCCAATTCTTCTACCAAGTTGGCGTTTTGTACGATAAATTCACGACGCAACTCGGGATTTTCTCCCATAAGGGTGGAGAACATTTCGTCTGCTTGATAGGCATCTTCCATGCCCACTTGTAACATTGTACGTGTTTCGGGGTTCATTGTGGTTGTCCACAATTGTTCGCTGTTCATTTCGCCCAAGCCTTTGTAACGGGAAATTTCTACACCTTTGGTGCCAATTTCTTCCAAAATTTTGTCGCGTTGCTCGTCGGTGAAGGCGTATCTTTCCGTCTTGCCACGAGCAATTTTGTACAAAGGAGGTTGTGCAATATATACGTGACCTTTTTCAATGAGAGGTCTCATGTATCTAAAGAAGAAGGTCAACAACAAAATTCTGATGTGACTGCCGTCAACGTCGGCGTCTGTCATGCAAATAATTCTGTTGTAACGCAACTTGCTTTCGTCAAAATCGTCGGAAATACCACAGCCAAACGCTGTAATCATTGCCTTGATTTCTTCGTTTTCCAATGCTTTTGTCAAACGTGCTTTTTCTACGTTCAAAATTTTGCCACGCAAAGGCAAAATTGCTTGGAAACGTCTGTCACGACCTTGTTTTGCCGTGCCACCTGCCGAATCGCCTTCTACCAAATAGATTTCGCAATTTGCAGGGTCTTTGTCTTGGCAGTCTGCCAATTTTCCGGGCAATGCACTGGATTCCAAAACACCCTTTCTTGTCAATTCACGGGCTTTACGGGCTGCGTTTCTTGCTCTTTGCGCCGTAATACATTTCAAAATAAGTTCTTTTGCTTGTTTGGGATGTTCTTCAAAGAACATATCCAATGCTTCGCCAACGGCTTTGGAAACGGCTGAACGCATTTCACTGTTGCCCAATTTCGTTTTGGTTTGACCTTCAAATTGGGGATTTTCCAACTTGACGGACAAAATGGCTGTGATGCCTTCTCTTACGTCTTCGCCACTGAGTTTTTCATCATCTTTTAAGATGCCACTTTTCTTGCCATAATCGTTGATGGCTTTTGTCAATGCCGTTTTGAAACCGTCCAAGTGGGTGCCACCTTCTTCGGTGTTGATGTTGTTGGCGTATGCGTGGATAACTTCCGAATAACTGTCGTTGTATTGAATTGCACATTCAATTTGACCTTCTTTGACGACTTTATCAATGTAAATCGTTTGGTCAAAAATTGTTTGCTTTGTTTTGTTGAAATTTTCAACAAATTCCGCCAAGCCACCTTCATAACAGAAAGTTTCGGCACGTTTGCGACCGTCTCTTTGGTCTTGAAGTTTTACCGTGATACCCTTGTTGAGATAGGCAACTTCTCTCAGGCGAGAGCGAAGTCTGTCATAGTCCCAATCTACCGTTTCAAAAATTTCAGCGTCAGGCATAAAGGTGACGGACGTGCCTGTTCTTTCGGCAGACGCAGTTACTGCAAGTCTGTCTTCGGGTACGCCACGATTGTACTTTTGGTAATGGTGTTTGCCGTCTTGGTCAACTTCAACCACCAACCAAGTGCTGAGCGCATTTACGACGGACAAACCTACGCCGTGCAAACCACCGGAGATTTTGTAACCACCACCACCAAATTTGCCACCTGCGTGCAACTTTGTAAGGCACAATTCCACAGCGGAAATGCCTTCCTTTTTGTGTATGCCACAAGGAATTCCACGTCCGTTGTCACCAACGGTCAAACTTCCGTCTTGATTGATTGTGATGGAAATTGTGTCGCAATAGCCTTGCAACGCTTCGTCAATGGAGTTGTCAACAATTTCCACAGCAAGGTGATGCAAACCTCGTTCATCGGTAGAACCAATGTACATACCGGGACGTTTTCTTACAGGTTCCAAACCTTCCAAAACTTGAATATTCTCTTCGGAATAGGTGTTGTTTACGGGCATAAAAATAGCTCCTTTTTTACTGGTTATATAATGGTAAAATTATAGCATAAAATCGCCTTTTTGTTAACAGTTTTAGCTACATTTTTTATGTCTAATTTTGACATATTGCGTTTTAAGGGCTTTATTTTGCTTTATACGGCTTTTCATAAATTTAGACACTCACAAAAGGGCGCAAAAAATACGGCTTATTTTCAATTTTATAAATGTGCATTTTTGTGTTGTATAAACCAAAAGTGTATGGTATAATTTAATTATGAAAATTGACAACGTTTCTTTTCAAGGATTTCGCAATCTTGCGACACAACAAATAGACTTGGCGCCTACTTTGAACGTTTTTTGTGGCGACAATGCACAAGGCAAAACCAATCTTATAGAATCCATTTACTTTTGCAGTTTGGGACGCAGTCCTCGTACCGACTCCGACAAAGATTTGGTAAATTGGACGGCAAACGAAGCATGCGTTTGTTGCAATTTTTCGCGCAAGTTTGGGCAGTTGCAAGTAAACGTAAAGTTGACGAAAAACAAAGGCAAAAAGTTGTTTCTTAACGGAAATCTCTTGCCAAAAACGTCGCTCCTTTTGGGCAATTTGAACACCGTTTATTTTTCCCCACAAGAAATTAAAATTGTAAATCAATCGCCCGCCGACCGACGCCACTTTTTGGACGTGGATTTGTGCCAATTAGACAAAACCTATTTCCACGCGTTGAGCCGTTTCAAAAAAGCGCTTGTGCAACGCAACAATTTGTTGAAAACCCCTTCGGGCGACGTTGCCCAGCAAATTGCCGTTTGGGATGAGCAGATTGCAACAGTTGGGGCAACTTTGATTGTTAAACGAAAGGAGTTTTGCCAACAACTTAAACCCTTTGCCGAAAAGGCACAAAATCAGCTTTCGCAAGGCGCAGAAATTTTGAAACTGCACTACCTTTGCTGTGTGGAAGGAGAAACTCAAGAAGAAATTGCACAAAACTACAAGAAAATGTTGCAAGATAATCTAGAGGACGACCTCGCCCGTGGATTTACACAACAGGGGTGTCAACGTGACGACATTTTGTTGTTTGTAAACGGAAAAGACGTCAAGAAGTTTGGCAGTCAAGGGCAACAAAGAACTGCAGCTCTTGCTTTGAAAATTGCCGAAACACAACTTTTTGAACAACGAACAGGCGAAACACCCGTTCTTTTGTTGGACGACGTTTTGAGCGAATTGGACTCCAAACGACAAAAGGCCTTGTTGGAATTTTCTTCGCAATTGCAAATTGTTTTGACTGCTTGTTTTTTGAACAAGGCATTGTTGCCCAAGTCAACAAAGGTTTTCTTGGTGGAAGACGGCAAGGTAACTTTGGACGAAATTTTGTAAAACGTAATCTTTTTTGAAATAAACACAAATAAAAAGAGCAAGAAAAATCTTGCTCTTTTTTTTAATTGCAACGCGTTTTTTTCGTCAATAAAACAAACCTTTGGCGTGAATTTTCACGCCAAAGGTCAACAAATCTTTTGTATCTTACAAAAAGTTTAGCGATGCAAACGAATTGTTGCAACCGTCGTTGCAACAATTGTTTTGGCTGTTGCATCCATCGTTGCAACAACGGTTTCGCCTTGCGTTGCTGAACAAAATTATTGCAAAGGCGATGATAAGACCGGTCGTCAGCGACAGTTTTTTATCTTTGTCCAGTACGGCGTACAGCAACAGTAAATACAAAAGTTCCTGTGTAAGGTTCATCAAACCACTCCTTTTTGTCAAATCTTCTGCTTTTAATACAATATGCGACAAGACGCCAAAAACTGACTGTATTATAATTTTTTTATGAAACAATCAGCCACAGCCGAAGATATCAAATATTACGTTCCGGACAACAACGCAACAGGCAAAATTGCCGACTTTTTCAGTCTTTTTTCCGACAGCACAAGACTGAGGGTTTTGTGTGCGTTGAGCATTTCTAGGTTGTGCGTAACCGATATTGCCGATTTGTTGGGTCTTAATCAAACGACGGTATCTCACCAGCTGCGCATTCTTAAAGGAGCAAACGCCGTTTCTTGCGAACGAGACGGCAAAATGTTGTACTATAAATTGGAAAACACAAAAATAAACGATATACTTTTGATTGGCGTAGAATTTTTGGGTTATTGACACCCTTTTTTTGTAACTTCACAAACAATTTGCAAAAGGCAAGACACTCTTTTTTTAGGCTGTCTTGCTTTTTTGCCGAACAGCGCAATTTTTTGACCGAATGCTTAAACCAAATAAAATTGCCGTTTTTTTGTGATACAATATCAACGTAAGGAGGCGAACGTTATGAAATGTAAAATTGTTATTGACCCAACTTGCGAAGAACAGGTGGTTGTTACGGCTCGCAAAAGAAGCAAACTTGTATGTGAAATTGAACAACTTGTAGAAAACAACGCGCAGTACTTGAAAGGATATGCCGATGACGAAATTAAACGCTTTTCTCTTGATCAAGTGCAATGCTTTTTCATTGAAAACGGCAAGGTTTTTGCGCTTTTATCCAAAGAAAAGTTACAGTTGAAGTCGCGTCTTTTTGAAATTGAACCACTGTTGAACGAATCTTTTGTAAAGATAAATCAGTCTTGCATTGCAAACGTAAAGCACGTTAAAAAGTTTCGTGCAAGCTTCAACGGCTCGGTTATGGTTGTTTTTTCTAACGGACATTTTGACTATATTGCAAGAAGAGAATTGAAAAAAGTTAAAGAGAAATTTGGAGGATTTTAATATGAATAAACACGTTAAAGAATTTTTGTTGAGAGGTCTTATCTTTGGTGGCTTTGGCCCCATTTTAACTGCAATTGTATTTTTTATTTTGCAATTGTGCCTAAAAGACGGCGTTGTGGTAAACGGCTTTGATTTGTCTATGGCAATCTTTTCCACCTACGTAATTGCCTTTGTGCACGCAGGAACGTCTGTATTTCATCAAATTGACAGTTGGTCGCCCCTTAAAAGCGCATCAATGCAACTTTTCTGCTTGTATGC
>JAGBWW010000073.1 GCA_017629595.1 Clostridia bacterium
CGTCAAACGATATTTGTGTGGAAAACTTTTTGCAAGGTAAAATTTCTTACAAAAAAATTGTATCAACAGTTATGGAAATGGTGCGAAAATACGAAAATTTTGAAAAACCCATTTCCACAAGTCAAGATATTTTCAAATTAGATAACGAGGTGCGTAAGGTTACGCAAGAATATATTAAATGATTATAAACGCAATTTCGGCCTTTTCCTTTGTTGAATGGGCTTCTCAAATTTTTTCAGTTATAGGCGCATTTTTGGTGCTTATGGTTATGGTGGTCATTCACGAATTTGGCCACTATATTGCAGGTAAATTGCTAAACTTCAAAATTGAAGAGTTTGCAATTGGTATGGGACCCAAACTCGTATCTTTCACAAGCAAAAAAAGTGGCGAAGTGTTTTCTCTCCGCCTTTTGCCTTTGGGTGGCTTTTGCGCTTTTCAAGGGGAACAAGAAGATGAAGCAGAAGAAACGCAAGACGTAAATCAATTATTTTTTGGTCGTAGAGACGTTAAAAAAGTTGATGACAGCCGAGCATTTCACAAGCAACATCCTTTCAAGAGAATTCTCGTTTTGTTGGCAGGTGTAACTTTCAACTTCATTTTTGCCTTGATTTTGGCAACCATAGTATTCAGTTGTATTGGTGATTATTTGCCCCAAATCAAAGAAATCAATTTAGACTCTCCAAACGTAGCAGTTTTGCAACAAGACGACGTAATTTACGCTATTGACGGTGAAACGTTGTATCTAGCAAGTGAAGTTAGTGTAAAAATTTCACAAGTTGGTGACGTGTTTGACATGACGGTAATTCGCAACGGTCAATACGTTGAACTTTCAGGTTTGAGTAAATATCATTTTACTTCTACTGATGCCGAGGGAAACGTCATTGAAATTTACGGCTTGGGCATTACAATGGGATACACCGAAGATCGTGTAGTCTTTCCTTTTGTAGAAGCAGTTTCAAGGGCGTTTGGCTATTGTTTTTACGTCGCATTATACATTTTGCGAATTATCGGAAATCTTTTGACAGGTGCGCTTGGTTTGGATGCTGTTGGTGGACCGATAACGACCATTGTTACGACAAGTCAAATTGTTGCAACGGGCATTGAAAACGTCCTTTTGATGATGGTTCTTATTTCGGTAAACTTGGCAATTTTCAACTTGTTGCCCGTGCCTGCATTGGACGGCTGTCAAGTGATTTTTGTTTTGATAGAATGGATTACTGGCAAACCAATTGATAGAAAAATTCAAGGTTGGCTAAACCTTATTGGCATAATTTTGCTGTTTGGTTTTGCTATTTTGGTGGACGTACTTAAGATATGACAAAGCAAATTAAAATCGGCAATTTGTATATAGGTGGTGGCAACAAAATTGCAATTCAATCTATGCTAACTTGCTCGCTTAAAGATTATGAAAAGGCAAAAAATCAAACGTTGCAACTTCAAAAAGCAGGTTGTGACATAGTTCGTTTTACAGTAACCGACCAAGCGTGTTGCAAAAACATTGCTTTGTTAAAGAGTGAAACGAACGTGCCTTTGGTTGCCGACATACACTTTGATGCCAACTTGGCGATTTTGTCCATTGAAAATGGTGCAGATAAAATCCGTATCAATCCAGGCAATTTTCCCAAAGACCAATTAAAAAAGGTTATTGATTGTGCAAAAAGCTACAACGTTCCCGTTCGCATTGGTGTAAATGGTGGCTCGGTTGAAAAAGAATTGGCAAAAAATTGCTCTTTGGAACAAGCGTTGTTCAATAGTTTAGCAAATCAAGTCAAGGCAATTGAAAATCTTGGCTTTTACAATTTGGTATTGTCGGCAAAAAGTTCCTCAGTTCAGCAAACGGTAAATTTGGCTAGACTTTTGGCAAAAAACTTTGATTATCCTTTACACGTTGGTGTTACCGAAGCAGGCCCTTTTGAACAAGGTGCAATTTTCAATGCAGTGGGAATCGGCAGTTTGCTTTTGGACGGCATAGGCGATACAATTCGTGTTTCTTTGACGGCAGATCCAATAAAAGAAGTGGAAGTTGCAAAAACGATTTTGTCCGCAACTGGCAATTTTGGGGGCGCAACTTTCGTTTCCTGCCCCAAATGTGGCAGATGTAGTCAAGATTTAGAGCAGTATGCAACGGTTGTTTACAATCACGTAAAGGGCTTAAATAAAGATATAAAAGTTGCAGTAATGGGCTGTGAAGTTAATGGACCGGGAGAGTGTTCAACTGCAGATTTAGGCATGGCTTGTGGCAAAGGCAAAGTCGCATTTTTCAAAAAAGGCTCGGTTTACAAGACTGTTGACGAAAAAGATGCTTTGAAACTATTTTTACAGGAGATAGACGATTTTGACGTTAATTGAAGTAATCCATAAAAAGATTCCACAACTTCAAAATTTACGAATGAAAGACATTGTAGTTCACAAACGTGAACGCCTTGTCAATTTGGTCGTGTCTTATCCTGAAAAGATAGACAACGAAATGCAAGACAAGTTGCTTCAATTGTGTCAAGACGAAGTTGGCACGGCATACACGGTCAACATTAGTTTCCAACCCGACCAAATGACTGTTGAAAGTGCGAAAAAACACTTTTTTGACTACGTGAAAAAGGTCGCTTTTGTCTTGCTCAGTTTGAAAGAAACGGACGTTGAAGTTCAAAAGAGTGACCGTTCTTTCGTCTTTACCTTGCATTTGACACCAATGCTTATTGATATCGTAAAAGCAGGTGGATACATAACTCAATTCCAAAATGAAATGGCGGAAAAAACTTGCTATTCGTTTTCTTTCAAAATTGCCGAAAAGGATGACAACAAGAGTGTCGCAAAAGCAAAAGAAGCAATGACTGCCAATTTACAACTTTCTTTGTCTAAAGAGTTGCTCAAACCCCGCAGATATATGCAAATCGACAGTGTTAGAGCATTGTTTGGAAGTGTAGTCAAGATAAAACCCAAATACATTTGCGACGCAAACGAAGCGTGTCAGTCATATACCCTTTGTGGCACGATTGTTTCAAAAAAAGTTTTTGCTTCTCAACGACAATCGGCGCAAAAAATGGACGTTTGCAAACTTGAATTAAAGGACGATTCAGGTAAAATCAACGCCGTCTATTTTGCTAAATATCAAGTTGAAGATGCCGAAATCATAATGCAAATGAAGGGTAAAAATTTGGATGAAGCCAAGGAATTGGTAGAAAAGCACAAAAAAGCAAACGACAGAATTAAAGAAAAACTTATGCGCCTTGCCGAAGGCGATCAAGTGGTGGTAACGGGCAAAATTCAATTTTCAGACTATTCAAAGACGTTTGAGATGGTTATCAATCAGCTTTCAAAGTGCAGGATAATTTCTTCCTTGCCTCCTTCCGACTTGGTAAAGCCCGTTCCTCAAAATTACGAAAAAATAAAACCTCAACTTATATCAACCAACCGTCAAATGTCATTTGTGGAAGAAGAGACGGTTGTCCCAGATCAATTTAAGGGAGACCTTATTGTGTTGTATCTTACAACGACAGGCGACAAAATTTTGCAAGATAAAATTTTGCAAATTGGCGCAATCAAACTTGTAAACGGTGCAAGGCGACAAGCATTTTTTGCATTGGTCAACTGTCAAAAAGATATTGATGAACAATTGCTTCGTGACGTTGGCGAAACAAAATTTCGTTATGACCGTTCATACAATTATTTGGACATTGTGGGCGATTTGTACAAGTTTTGTTACAATACAAGAATTGCGACGACAAATTGTCAAAAAGTAACTGCATTTTTACAATATAACTCAACGGCGTTTGGATATCATTTTGATAATCAGTTTGTTGAACTCTCCCAGCTATTTGACGACTATTACAATCACAACGCAGACAAGAAGAAACCCGACTGCACCGACCTTGAAGCAGTTGCAAAAGCACAAGGCGTCTCATCGGGTAAAAATCAAAGTGCTTACGCCAAGGCAGAACTAGCAAGTAAAATACTTTCTGCTATGTGTCAATAGCACTAAATTGCTTGTCAAAATTGTTTGTTTGTGTTATTATTCTTGTGCAATACAGTTTCGACAGCGAGAGTGGAGAGTAATTCTCCACTCTCGACTTATGTTAGGAGGTAATTATGTCTCAAGTCGCTGACAAAGTCGCCAAACTTATTCAACCTTACGTTGACGAACTTGGTTTGGAACTTTACGAAGTAGAATACAAAAGAAAGTCCAACGGTATGAACTTGACCATTTTCATTGACAAAGTGGGTGGTGTTACCTTGACTGATTGTGAAAACCTTACTCGCGCAATTGACCTTCCCTTGGACGAATGTGATCCCACCAACGGAAGTCCTTACGTTTTGAACGTGTCTTCTCCCGGTTTGGATAGACCACTTAAATCTCAAAAAGATTTTTCAAGAAACGTAGGCAACAAAATCAAAGTAACTTTTTACGAAGGCAAACCCATTGTTGGCACCTTGATTTCCTTTGACGAAACAAGTTTTGTAATTGAAACAAAAGATGCCCAACAAACAATTGAAATCAAAAAAGCAGCACACATCGTGCCGGAAATAGATTTTTAATCTCAAGCAATTTGGAGGATATATCAAATGAGCCAAAATAAAGAATTCTTTCTTGCATTAGAAACATTTGAAAAAGAAAGAGGAATCGATTCCCAAGCATTTATCACGTCTTTGGAAAACGCATTGGCAGTTGCATGCAAAAGACAATTTGGTGAACAATCAAACGTAACGGTCAAACTTAATCCCGAAAAATACACAATTAGATGCTACATTTCCAAAGTAGTCGTAGAAACAGTTGAAATTCCCGAAAAAGAAATATCTTTGGAACAAGCACAAACAATCAAAAAGAGTTACAAACTCGGCGACGAAGTTTTGACGGAAATCTTCCCCAAAGATTTTGGTCTTATTGCCGTTCAAAATGCAAAACAAGTTATTTTGCACAGTTTGCACCAAGCAGAAAAAGATTTGGCATACAGTCAATTTGCCGATAAAGAAAACCAACTTATCATTGGTGTTGTATCCAGAATTAAGGATGACGGCACGGTCTTGGTAGAAATTGGCAAAAACCAAATTGGTGTTTTGTCCACACAAGATCAAATTCCCGGTGAAAGATTTACAAACGGTCAAAGAGTAAAAGTTTTGATTAAACGTGTAAAAGATTCCACAAAAGGTACACAAATCGTCCTTTCCAGAGAAAACTATATGTTTATCAAACGTTTGTTTGAAGCAGAAGTTCCCGAAATTTCTTCCGGTATCGTTGAAATTAAATCTATCGTTCGTGAAGCAGGTTTCAGAACAAAAATTGCCGTTTACTCAAACGATGAAAACGTTGATGCCGTTGGTTCTTGCGTAGGTACAAAAGGTTTGAGAGTAAATGCCATCGTAAGTGAAATTGGTGGTGAAAAAATTGACATTATTCCTTGGAGCGAAGATCCACTTGATTACATTGCACGCGCATTGTCCCCTGCAAAAGTTCTCATCGTCCAAGCAAACGAAGAAACACACGAAGCAAAGGTCATTGTTCCCGACGAAAAATTGTCTTTGGCAATCGGCAAGGAAGGTCAAAACGCACGTCTTGCAGCACGTTTGACCGGCTGGAAAATTGACGTAAAATCCTACACAAACGCTGTTCAAAGTGGCATGTTTGACACGGATGAACAAGGAGAAGTGTATGACGAAGAACACGCCGAATAAAAAAGTTCCTCAAAGAATGTGCATTGCTTGTCGTCAAATGAAAGACAAATACGATTTGTTGCGAATTGTCGTAAAAGACGGACAAGCAACCGTTGACGTAACAAGCAAAGCAAACGGCAGAGGTTACTATTTGTGTAAAGATGCAAAATGCATTGAAAAAATCGCAAAACACAAAGCTTTTCAAAAGCAATTCGGCTTCGAATTGACCGAAGAAATTATTGAACAAATCAAAAATAATATCAATTAGATACACACTGTGGAGGTAAAAGTGGCTAATTTTGATAAATTGGAAAAAATTAAAAGATTAAACGATACCATTGCACCTGCAATTAGAGTTTGTGTGCAAAATTTAGAAGGCACAAAATCGGTATTGGATTCTTTGCTCAAAGCCATTTCCCAAAAGGAAAGAGCATTTAAGGAACAAGCCATTGCTCTTGCAAAACAAGAAGAAGAAAAGCAATTGGCATTGATTAAAGAACAACAAGCAAATGAAGTCAAACCCGTTGTTGAAGTCGTCGAAGAAGTAAAGGTTGAAGAGCCCAAAAAAGAAGTTGTTGTTGAAGAAATAGTTGAAACGAAAGTAGAAGAAAAGGTAGTTGAAGCACCCAAAAAGGTTGAACAACCCAAAGTTGAAACTGTCAAACCTCAACCCAAACTTCAATCTAAACCTGAACCTCAACCTCAACAAAAATTCCAACCTACTGTTGTAGAAACGAAAGGCGAAGGCAACACGAAGGTAAAAACGTTTACAGACGACAAGGGCAATATTCGTGTAAGAAAGTTTTTGGACACCTCTCGTCCTCAAAAACCCGTACAACAGGCAAAACCTCAACAAAAGCCCGTTGCAAACGGTCCTCAACGTGATTTTTCCAAGAAAGCACCCCAACAAAATGCAAATTTTGCAAACAAAAAGCCCCAACAACAATTTGGTGTTGGCAATCAAACAAGCAATTTTGCAACGCAACCCAAAGTTGCGATGCCTTCTTTTGTCCCTGCACAAAATAACACGCGCAAAGATAACAAGCGTCGTGACAATGCAAAGAAAAACGTAGAAAGAAGTGAAGAAAACTTCTCCAAAAAGAATTTAATTACGCGTAGCTTTGACGATTATGATGATGAAAAAGTCGTACGTAAGGCAAAAACCAAGAAACAAGATCGCACCTCGGGTCCTGTTACTAAAATTGAACACGCAGTTGTTGAAACACAACAAGTGCCCATCAAAGTTTTGTCTGAACGTATTGGTGTAACCGTTTCTGAAATCATCAAGCAATTGTTCAAAGAAGGCGTAATGAAAACAATCAACGATACTGTTGAATTTGATTATGCCGAATACATCGCAAGTATGTTTGGTGTTACTTTGGAACTCAAAGAAAAACAAACTGCTGACGAAATTTTGGAAGCATTGGCACAAGATAACACAATTCCCGACGATACAAAACGCGCACCTATCGTTACCGTTATGGGCCACGTTGACCACGGCAAAACCTCTTTGTTGGACGCAATTCGTGATACAAACGTTATTGCAGGCGAAGCAGGTCATATCACACAACACATTGGTGCATACACAGTAAAAGCAAAAGGCGAACAAATCACCTTTATTGATACCCCCGGTCACGCTGCATTTACCGAAATGCGTGCTCGTGGTGCAAAAATCACCGACGTTGCAATCATCGTTGTTGCAGCAGACGACGGCATTATGCAACAAACGATTGAAGCAATCAACCACGCAAAAGCAGCTGACGTTTCCATTGTTGTTGCAATCAACAAGATTGACCGTGAAGGTGCAAATATTGATAGAGTAAAACAACAACTTGCCGAACAAGAACTCGTTCCCGAAGAATGGGGTGGCAACACAATTTGCGTTCCTATTTCTGCAAAGAAGCGTATTGGTATTGACAGTTTGTTGGAAGCAGTATTGCTTGTTTCCGAAATTAAAGATTTGAAAGGCAATCCCAAGAGAAAGGGTGTCGGTACGGTTTTGGAAGCAAAAATTGACAAAGGCCGTGGCGTTGTTGCAACAGTTTTGGTTTCCAACGGCACGTTGCATATTGGCGATAGCGTAATTGCAGGTGTTGCAACGGGTAAAGTCCGTGCAATGTTTGACGATAAAGGCAAACGTGTAAAATCTGCAGGACCTTCCACGCCCGTTGAAGTGCTTGGTTTTTCTGAAGTTCCCGATGCAGGCGATGCTTTCAGCGTAGCAGACGAAAAACTTGTAAAACGTGTTGCTCAAGAAAGAAAAGACCGTTCCAAGATTGAAAATACAAAAGCACAAGCAGGCTTGACTTTGTCCGGCTTGTTTGACAAAATTTCTCAAGGCGAACTCAAAAACCTTAACCTTATTGTCAAAACCGACGTTTTGGGTTCTTATGAAGCATTGAAGAAATCTTTGGAAGAAATTTCCAATGATGAAGTCAAAATTTCCGTCATCCACGGTGGTGTTGGCGCAATCAACGATACAGACGTTATGCTTGCAAGTGCATCAAACGCAATTGTAATTGGCTTTAACGTAAGACTTGATGCAAAATCCGCAGCCGAAAAAGAAAAGGTTGACGTAAGAATTTACAACGTCATTTATGACGCAGTTGACGACGTTACAAAGGCAATGAAAGGTATGTTGGATGCCAAATATGAAGAAAACGTCATCGGTACTGCCGAAGTACGTCAAGTCTTCAGAATTTCCGGTGTCGGCGCAGTTGCAGGTTGTTACGTTAAAGAAGGTAAAGTCGTACGCAATGCAAAAGTTCGTGTATATAGACAAGAAGCCAAGATTTACGAAGGCGAATTGTCCTCTTTGAAACGTTTTGACAACGATGCCAAAGAAGTTGCACAAGGTTTTGAATGCGGTATGAGTATTGCAAACTACAACGATATCAAAGTTGAAGATATCTTTGAATTCTATTTGATGGAAGAAGTACAACAATGAAAGGCGACCGCTGTGACAAACTCAATTCGGAGTTTAGAAAGGAAATAGACAACTGCTTGCGTACCAAATTCAAGCATCCCGATTTGACGGAAATGTTTACCGTTTTGGACGTTGAATGCGACCGTTTGCTTATTGGCGCAAGAGTTTACATCAGCATTTTTTCAACAGACAAAGTTCGTGCCGAAAAAACTTTCAAGGCGCTTTGCACGGGCGAACCTTTTGTTCGTCATTGTTTGTCAAAAACAATGCATTTAAGAAAAATTCCTCGTTTCACGTTCATTTTGGACGATAGCAACGAAAAAGGAAGCAAAATAGACCGACTTATCAATGAGATTCACAAAAACGACGATACAACAAGCAACTAATTTGTTGCTTAAATCAAAAAACGTAGCTTTGTTTGCTCACACAAGGCCGGATGCCGATGCTCTTGGATCATCTGTTGCCTTGCATTTGGCTTTGGCAAAGGCAAATATATCTTCGCAAGTATTTTGTGACTCTCCATTGTCACAAGAAATGATTGATATGGGCTTTGACCAATACGTAAAAAGCGAGTTTTTTGGTCAATACGACTTGTACGTATCGGTGGACTGTGGCGATGCAAATCGCATTGGCGAATTTGCCCCCGTCTTTACGTCGCAAAAAAACACTTTGACCATTGACCATCATGGTGGGGATTACTATTCGGCAAACAACTGTGTTATTTTGTACAGCGCAACTGCACAAATCATTTACGAAATTATTTCTGGTTTTGGCATTGAGTTGGACAAGCAAATTGCAACCTATTTGTATGCAGGTCTTTGCACCGATACAGGTTGTTTTTCCCATTCCAACACCAACAAAGACAGTTTTTTACTTGCTTCAAAGTTGGTAGAATATGGTGTAAACGTAGAATACATCAGTCGTTTGTTTTTTAAAGATACCTCTTTTAAGCAAAGTAAATTTATTGGCGAACGTATGAACAAAATGTTAAGTTTGTGCGATGGAAAATTTGTGGTTATTTTTGCACAAGAACAAGATTGGCAAAAATACGGCTTGACACGATTGGCTTGTGAAGGTATGGTTTCACACGCAATTGACGTAAAAGAAGCAATTGTTGCCGCATCTATCAGCCAATACGGAGAAAATTCTTATAAAATAAGTTTGCGTGGTAAAAACTTTGACGTTCAACGCATTTGCGCACAATTTGGTGGTGGCGGACACAAGTTTGCTTCCGGTTGCCAAATCAACGGAGATTTGTACGATATCATTGACAAACTTGAACGTGAAGTTATTTATTATTTATGAACGGATTAATTTGCGTTAACAAACCCAAGGGACTTTCTTCCCAACAGGTTGTTACACGGGTAAAAAAGATACTTAACTGCAAAAAAGCAGGACACTTGGGAACTCTTGACCCCTTGGCACAAGGAGTGTTGGTAGTTGCCTTGGGAAGAGCAACCAAGCTGTTTGATTATTTTTTACCCAAGATAAAAACATATGTTGCACGCTTTACCTTTGGCACTGAAACGGATACGTTGGACAGTGCAGGTAAAGTTGTTGCCACATGTGACAAAACAGTGCAAGAAACGGACGTTTTGAAGGCACTGGACGCCTTTATTGGCGAAATTTCCCAACTTCCCCCCAACTATTCGGCATTGAACGTAAACGGTGTAAAGGCATATAAACTTGCTAGAAGTGGAAAAGAAGTGCAATTGCAATCAAGAAAGGTTCAAGTGCATTCTTTCAAACTTTTGCAACAGATTGACCAAAACACCTTTGAGTTTGAAATCGTTTGCGGTGCAGGTACTTACATACGAGCACTTGCAAGAGATTTGGCAAATTCGTTGGGAACGGTTGGACACATGAGCAGTCTTATTCGTACGGCAAGTGGCAATTGGAATATTTCCCAAAGTTATACGCTAGACGACGTAGAAAGGCTCAAAACAGAGTGCATCGTATCCATGCCAGATTCATTAGATGAATTGCCTACTTTGGAAGTTGAGACAAAGTGGTATCAAAAATTGGCAAATGGAAATCCCGTTTTGGATTATTGCGATGCACCCCTGTCAAAAGTGTTTTGCAATGGCGAATTTTTCGGTATTGCAAAAGGCAATGGCACATTATTGAAAATGGAGTATTTTTTGAAATGATCACCGTTTCTTACAATCAAAAATATAATCAACCAATTGTTTTGGCTTTGGGCTTTTTTGATTGTATGCACCTTGGTCACAAAAAATTGGTAGATAAGGCAAAAGAAATTGCTTTGCAACGTGGTGCACAAACGGCAGTTTTTACCTTTTACAACAATCATTTTAAAACGTTGGGAAAGACGGAAAAATTGTTATTTACCTTTGAAGAAAGAAAAATTCTTTTTCAAAAGGTTGGCGTTGACGTAACCGTTGGTGCGACCTTTGACAAACAGTTCATGTCAATGGACGGCAATTCCTTTTTATCTATTCTTAAAAACACTTTTGATATTTGCGCCGTTGTCGTCGGCTTTGATTACACCTGTGGTTCAGATAGAAGAGATTGCAATTTTGTAAAGGACTTTTTTGCATCACGTTCTATCGAAACACACGTAATTGATCAAGTCAGTTTTGAAGATGAAAAAATCAGTTCCACACGTATAAGAAAATTGCTTGTCAGCAATTTGCACAAAGCAAACAGTCTTATGGCGAACAACTATTTTATCATCGGTACGGTGGAAAAAGGTCGCACTTGTGGTCGCACGATAGGTTTTCCCACGGCAAACGTACAAGTTGATTGTGACAAATTGTTGCCCGTTGGCGTTTTTACTGCCGACGTCTTGGTAGACAATAAAAATTATAAAGCCATCGTCAACATTGGTGGACAACCAACTTTTGGATTGGATAAGGTTGTGGTGGAAGCACACTTAAAAGATTTTTCAGGAGATTTGTATTCTCAAACCCTTACAATCACTCCTAAAAAATATATACGTAACGTTGTAAAGTTTGAAAATAAACAACAACTTATTGAACAATTAAGACAAGATTTGGAGAAACTCAATGATTAAATTCGGTCCAAGTGGAAACTCGGAATCATTTTATCAACAAGGGTATAAAAACACCTATGAAGCACCTCGTTGGCTTGCCGAAATGGGATTGAATGCCTATGAGTATTCTTTTGGCAGAGGAATAAATATTTCCGACCAATCTGCACAAAAAATTGGTA
>JAGBWW010000074.1 GCA_017629595.1 Clostridia bacterium
AAAAAAGCAACCGTTGTATAAAATATTTTTTGATAAAATTTCAAATAAATTTAATCTTGTCTATTGTTGCTTGTGCACTGTCATTGTGATATAATTTTGATATGGAAAAATTCAGTTTACAAATACCCGCATCAAGTGGTGTGGAAGCAAGCGTCAAGCGTGAATTGGAAAAACTTGGCTACGGCAAAACTAGTGCAGTCAACGGACGGATACAGCTTTCGCTAGCCCTTTGTGACGTTGCCCGCTTAAACGTAAATTTGCGTTGTGGTGAAAGAGTTTTGTGGGTCTTGGACACCTTCAAAGCACTTGACTTTGACCAACTTTACCAAAATATCTACAACTTTAATTGGCAAGAATTGTTACCCAAAGATGCCAAAATTTTGTTATACGCAAAAAGTGTAAAGAGCAAATTGGGCGCAATCAAGTCAATTACGTCGGTTGCAAAAAAAGCAATAGTGGACAAACTTAAAATGCACTATAAATGCGATCTTTTTGAGTCGGGTGCACGTTTTATGATAGAAATTGACATTTTTGAAGACGTAGCGACGGTAACTTTGGACACGAGTGGCGATGGTTTGCACAAACGTGGTTACCGAACTTTGGCGTATTCGGCGCCCTTAAAAGAAACGTTGGCATCAGCGCTTATTGATATGTCCTATTTCCACCCCGAAAAGCCCTTTGCAGACGTCTTTTGTGGAAGCGGAACTTTGCCCATAGAAGCGGCAATGATTGCGTGTAACGTTGCTCCGGGGCTAAATCGCCAATTTGACTGTCAAAAGTGGGGCGACAGCTTCCAAAAGGCTGTGGAGATTGCCAAAGAAGAAGCAAAAGACAAAATGTGCTTGGACAGAGAAGTCAACATAAAGGGTTTTGATATTTCGGAAAACGCCGTTTCCATTGCCCGTTACCACGCACGCCGAGCGGGTGTAGAGAATAAAATTCACTTCCAACAGGCCGATGCGAGAAACTTTTCCACCAAGGCAAAGTTTGGCGTTTTGATTTCCAACCTTCCCTACGGCATACGAATTGGCAAAGAGCAAGACCTTGCCCTTTTATACAAAGATTTTGGCACAATGGTACGCGCGTTGCCCGATTGGAACTGTTACGTCCTCACGCCCGACGCCAAATTTGAAAGATTGTTTGGCCAAAAGGCGCAAAAACACAGAAAGTTGTACAATGCAAATATAGAGTGTTGTTACTATTCTTTCCCCTCAAAGAACAAGCCTACAAAATAAAAAATCAGGATAAAATTTGCCTTTTTCTTCCCCATTTTGGTGTAAAAAAAGGCATCTTTTTTACACACCGTCAAAGCAACGAGTTTTGGCAAAAAATAGTTAAAAAAAGCCCTTTTTTGTTTGATTTTTGGCAAAAAATGGCTTAAATTCCGTTGACATAAACTATTAGATTTTGTATAATACTTTGGCTGTGAGCAATTCGGGGCAGTATTTTAAGCTCTGCTACCCCTAAATCGCATTTACCACTGGCGATAATTGTTCAACCGTGAACAGCAACAAATCTTAAATTCAAGGAGAACAATTTTACAATGAAAACTTTTATGGCTAAAAAAGAAGCCGTTGAAAGAAAATGGTACGTTATTGACGCAACAGGTTTGCATTTGGGCAGATTGTCTTCCCAAGTAGCATCTATCTTGCGTGGCAAAAACAAACCCACATTCACACCTCACGTTGACACAGGCGATGCAGTCATCATCATCAATTGTGACAAAGTGGTGCTCACAGGCAAAAAAGCAGAACAAAAAATTTACTATCGTCACAGCGGTTTCGCAGGCGGACTTAAACAAGTTAAATACGGAAAATTGTTGGCAGAAAGAAGCGACTTTTTGGTATATCATGCAGTAAAAGGCATGTTGCCCAAAACAAGCCTTGGCAGACAAATGCTCAAAAAACTTCGTGTTTACAAAGGTGGCGAGCACAATCAACAAGCTCAACAACCCGAAGTACTTGTGTTGGAGGACTAATCAATGGCAAAGATCGTTAAAAAAGTGCAATTTTGGGGCACAGGTAGAAGAAAGAAATCCATTGCTCGCGTAAGAGTTATTCCCGCAGGCAACGGCCAAATCACCATCAACCAAAGAGATATTGCAGATTATTTCCCTTTGGACACATTGAAATATATCGTTCGTCAACCCTTGGCAGCAATCAATGCAGAAACCAAATATGACGTCATCGTCAACGTATGTGGCGGTGGTTACACAGGTCAAGCAGGCGCAATTCGCCACGGCATTGCAAGAGCATTGTGCGTAGCAGGCGAAGATCGCTCCACGTTGAAGAAAGCAGGTTTCTTGACAAGAGATCCTCGTATGAAAGAAAGAAAGAAATACGGTCTCAAAAAAGCAAGAAAAGCACCTCAATTCTCCAAGAGATAATTTCAGACGTTTTTTCAAACAAAAAGCAAGTGCAATTTTGCACTTGCTTTTTTTTGTGTATAATTTTCAAAAAGTTCAATATGTGTATTGCAAAAACACCAAGTTTGTGTTAAAATGACACATAAATTAAAATGAAGTTATTTCACAGTAAACGTTGAAGGTGTTTTGCACCAATACAACAGAGGTGTATATGAAAAAGTATTTCCCTACGATATTATTGCTGTTATTGATGGCGACTTTTCTAGTCTGTCTTTCAGCGTGTGTGATGCACGTCCACATATATGTTGCAGAAGAGATAATCGAGCCCACCTGTTTGGAAACAGGTCATTATTCTCGCACTTGTTATTGTGGCGTTCGTTACGAGGGAGAAATTCCAGCAAAGGGTCACACGCCGGTGGTGGACGAAGCAGTTCCAGCCACTTGTACTCAAATGGGGTTGACGGAAGGTTCTCATTGTTCCGACTGCAAAACTGTTTTCACAAGCCAGCGTACCATCCAATCGTTGCCACACAATTTCAACCAAAACAGCCGTTGTTACGTGTGTCAATCGCCTTACTATTCGCAAGGATTGACCTACGAGAAGGCATCGGATGGCAGTTTAAAGGTTTCCAGTTTTGGAAGCGCAACAGATACTCATTTGATTATTCCATCAGTTCACTGCAACGCGAACGTGAAAACTATTGGCGCAAGAGCATTTGCCAATTGCACCAATTTGATAAGTGTGTTTATTCCTGCAAGTGTAAAAATTATCAAAGACGATGCCTTTGTTGGTTGCACCAGTTTGATGACAATTACAGTTGACGAGAACAACGAAAATTACAAATCGATAGATGGCAATTTATACAACAAAAGAGGCGAAAAGTTGATACGCTACGCAATGGGAAAGAGTGACACCTCTTTTGTCATACCTTCCGATGTCAACGTAATTGGCATGTATGCTTTTAGCGATAGTGTCAACTTGACGGATATAGTTATCGGCAACAACGTCACGTCCATTGCAGAAATGGCATTTGCACATTGTCGTGGCTTGACGTCCATTGAAATTCCTTCAAGCGTTAACTGCATTGGAAAGTCTGCTTTCTTTGATTGTGGCAATTTGACACAAATGACGTTGCCTTTTGTTGGTGAGAACAAAGAAGGAACTTCAGTGGGAGCAAACACCTTCTTTGGCTATATCTTTGGTTCAGAAAGTTACGAAGGTGCTAAAAGAATCGAACAAGATTCTTATTCTTCAGCAAGTGCTCGATACTTTATCCCTATCAATTTGACGTCGGTTACCATTGTTGGTGGAGATATTCTTGACGGTGCCTTTTCCAATTGTGTCACTTTGGAAAATATAACCTTGGGCGATGATGTCGAAAGAGTTGGCGACTATGCATTTTTTGGTTGCTCTGACCTTTCCCAGGTGACTTTGGGCAAAGGCATCATAGTTATTGGTGAAAACGTCTTTGACAATTGCACAAATTTGTCAAACATTATCGTGGAACAAAACAACACTTCGTATAGATCTATTGACGGCAATTTGTACAGTAGGAAAATACGTTTGACTCTTTTACAATACGCCATTGGAAAAACTGAAACGACCTTTACCCTTTCAGATGAAGTTTGGGGTATTGATAGTTTTGCTTTTTCTGGAGTTGTCAATTTGCAAAGCGTAACAATGGGAAGTGGTTTGGAAGATATTGCTCCTTATGCTTTTGAAAATTGCACAAATTTGAAAAGCGTAACAATTGGCGAGAACACTCTTTTTGTTGGCAACAACGCCTTTTTTGGGTGTTTTGGTTTAACAAGTATTGTTATTCCCGACAACGTTATCGTCATAGGAGATTCGGCATTTTATGGTTGCGCTGGTATAACCAATCTTACGCTTGGAAACAGCGTCGAAACCATTGGTTCTTCGGCCTTTTCCGGTTGTGTCAGTTTAACCAACGTTACGATTCCGGAAAGCACCACGACCATCGGCGACAATGCTTTTTCCTATTGTGTCAATCTCACAAGTGTAACAATATCCAGTGGTGTAACTAGAATTGGCTCTTATGCCTTTGAACGTTGCTACAAATTGACGTCAATATATTACACGTCAACAGCAGAAAATTGGCAAAACGTTTCCGTTTATTCATACAATTCTTACTTGAACCAAGCAACAATTTACTATTACAGCCAAACCGAGCCTACTGAAAGTGGCAACTATTGGCACTATGGCGAAAACAACCAAGTGGAAATTTGGAACTAACTCTCAATAAAAAAGCAAGTGCAATTTTGCACTTGCTTTTTTTTGTTGCGAAAAAATTTGAAAAATTTACTTTTGGCTATTGTCATAAAGGGTAAATTTGGTTATAATTGACAAAAAGGAGAAACGTATGCAAATTGCAATTATCGGTGGTGGTGTTGGCGGACTTACGTCGGCAATTTACGCACTTCGTGCAGGATGCCAAGTCACTGTTTTTGAACAATACGGTTATGGTGGAATAACCGCCACTTTGACAGATATAGAAAACTATCCGGGCGTAATAAAAGCCAACGGTTTTGATTTAACCCAACAAATGCTTCAACAAGTAAAAGAATTGGGTGGTAAAACAATTCGCAAAAAAGTCGTGTCGGTTGTTGTCCGTGACGACCAAACTTTCACTGTGCAAACCACAAAAGACGTTCACGTTTTTGACGCAGTAATCGTGGCAAGTGGAACACGAAGAAACAATCTTGGCTTTGAACAACCTTTCGTTGGACGTGGCGTATCTTATTGCGCAACTTGTGACGGAAACTTTTACAAAGGACAAGTTGTTGCCGTAGCAGGCAGTGGCGCACACGCCGTAAACGAAGCCTTGTATTTATCAAGCGTTGCAAAAAAAGTGTATTTAATTTGTGACAAAGAAATAAAAGCCGACCAACTTTTGTTGGACAAGCTTACAAAAATGGAAAATATTGAAATTTTGCCCAATACGTCGGTTGTGGAAGTTTTGGGCGAAGAACAACTTAAAGCAATCAAAGTGTTGCGTGACGGCGAAATTTCCACGATTGACCTTTCGGCATTGTTCGTGGCGGTAGGCACTTCTCCTCAAACGGAATTTTTACCCGACACAATAGAGCGCAACAAAGGTTTTTTGGTAGTGGACGACACAATGCAAACGAGCCAAAAGGGCATTTTTGCTTGTGGTGACGTTGCCAACGGCAACCTAAAACAAATAGTATCGGCATGTTCCGACGGTGCAAAAGCAGGTTGGTTTTGTGCAAAATATTTAAAACTCAATAAATAGAAGTTACACCCACAAAGGAGAATAGACGTGAGTTACGCAGATAAAATTTTTGTTGAAAATATGCAACAAATTCTTGAAAAAGGCTATACAGACGAACATTTAGACGTTCGCCCCCGTTGGTTGGACGGCACTCCTGCCCACACCAAAAAGGCATTTTGCTTGGTCAATCGTTATGACCTTTCCAAAGAATTTCCCATCATAACGCTTAGAAGAACGGCTTTCAAATCTTGCGTTGACGAATTGTTGTGGATTTGGCAAAAGAAATCCAACAATATTCATGAACTTAACAGCCACATTTGGGATAGTTGGGCAGATGAAACGGGTTCAATTGGCAAAGCGTATGGATATCAGTTGGGTGTAAAGCACAAATATAAAGACGGCGAATTTGACCAAGTTGATCGCATTTTGAAAGACTTAAAAGAAAATCAAGGCTCTCGCAGAATGCTCACCAACATTTTCGTACACCAAGACTTGCACGAAATGGGTTTGTATCCTTGTGCCTATTCAATGACTTTCAACGTTACGGGCAACAAACTTAATGCAATTTTAAATCAACGTTCCAACGATATGGCAGTCGCCAACAACTGGAACGTGGTGCAATATGCCGTACTCACTCACATTTTTGCACACGTTTCCGGTTTGGAAGTAGGCGAATTTGTCCACGTAATTGCCGACGCGCACATTTACGATCGCCATATTCCAGCGGTGGAAAAAATGATGCAAAATCCTCAATATCCTGCACCCAAGTTTGTTATGAACAAGGAAAAGACAGACTTCTACGATTTTTGTGTGGATGACTTTAAATTGGAAGACTATCAATTTACACCTTTTGTTGACAAATTGGAGGTTGCCGTATAATGAAAGCCATAGTTGTTGTGGACAACAAATGGGGAATAGGCAAAAACAACGATTTGCTTTTCAAATTGCCCAAAGATTTGGCAATGTACAAAAGCAAAACGATGGGAAACGTTTGCGTAATGGGCGCAAATACATACGAAAGTTTACCCAAAGTTCCCCTAAAAGGAAGAATAAACGTCGTTTTTGATCACTTGGCGCAAGTTCACGAAAATGCTCAAACGGTGGACACTTTGCAATCTCTTTTGGACACTTTGAAAAAGTTTGACACCGAAAAGGTTTTCGTCATTGGTGGTGCATCAATTTACAAATTGCTCATAGATTTTTGCGACGAGGCATACGTTACCAAGGTAGATGCAGACGGCGATGCCACGGTATTTTTCCCCAATTTGGATCAAAAAGAAAATTGGGTATTGGACGAACTTGGTGAGCCGATTGAGGACAACGGTTATTCAATTCGTTTTTGCACTTACAAAAAGAAATAAATGGGAGAATTAAATATGCTTAAAAATCTTATTGATGCAAGACAAAGTTGTCGCAATTTTGACCCTACAAGAAAGGTTGAAAAAGAAAAATTGCAATACGCCCTTCAATGTGCGTTGACAGCCCCTTCTGCAAGAAATCGTCAACCTTGGCAATATACTGTGGTATCCAATCCTCAAACTGCCGACCTTGTTCGCACGGCTTGTCAAATGGGGAAATTTAACGCGTTTTTGGACGACTGCCCTGTGTTTATCGTTGCGCAAGAACGCCCTCAGGATGCATTACAAGCCCTTTCAAAGGCAATGAAGTTGCAAGACTTCCGTCCATTTGACGTAGGCACGTCTTTGGCATATTTCACCCTTGCTCTTGAAGAACAAGGCGTTGGTTCTTGCTATATTGGTATGTTTGACGAAGCAAAAATTAAAAAGGCAATCAATTCCAACAAAACGGTGCGTATGATTGTTGCCGTAGGCTATCCCAAAGAGGGCGACGTCCATCGTGAAAAATCTCGCCGAGACTTTACTGACAGCGTAGATTTTGTGGAATAACCTCAAAAACAAAATTCAAAAGAATTATATAAATACGAAAAGTAAAACGAACCCCCAAGGCGATACCTCTTTAAGGTATTGCCTTTTTAATTTATTAAAAACAAACAAAAGCAAGTTGGAAAATATTATAAAATAGACAGCATAAAAAACAAACGTTACAAAACTCTACTTAAGCTACGGCAGTGTAGCAACCAAACAAAAATAACCACTAGTCACAAAGATGATGAAAAAAGCACTTGTTTAAAAAATACGCTATAAAAAATTCCACAAAAAAAGCGATACCTTTTTTGGTATCGCTTTTTGTTTATTTTCGTTTATTCAATTAGAAAATCAAGGACAAAAGGTTGAATTTGCTAAACAATGCAATAAAGACGATGCAAACGACGTTCATAATTTTGATAAGGATATCCAAGGAAGGACCTACTGTGTCTTTCAAAGGATCGCCGACTGTGTCGCCTACGATTGCTGCGTCGTGTGCTGCAGAGCCTTTTGTTTCGCCTTCAACGCCACCGACTTCAATAAACTTTTTGCCGTTGTCCCATGCGCCACCGCTGTTGCCTGTAAAGATTGCGAGCATAATTGCAGACATTGTTGCGCCAATCAACAAACCACCGACAAACGTAGGGCCAAATACAAAGCCACAAACGATGGGTGTTGCAATGCTGATAATTGCGGGTGCTTTCATTTCTGCCAAAGCGCCTTTGGAGGAAATTTCAATGCAAGTTTTGTAGTCGGGTTTTGCTTTGCCTTCCAACAAGCCGTCAATTTCTCTAAATTGGCGTCTAACTTCTTGAACCATTTGTTGTGCTGCTTTTGCAACTGCTTCAATAAGCATACCGCTGAACAAGTAAGGCAATGCTGCGCCAACAAGTGCACCTGCCAAAATCAAGGGGTCAACGATGTTGAGAACAAGGTCGCTTGATGCATCTGCATAAGAGTAAATGTAGCTGGACATCATAGACAATGCTGCAAGAGCTGCCGAACCGATTGCAAAGCCTTTGCCGATTGCAGCGGTGGTGTTGCCGACACTGTCAAGTTGGTCTGTGATTGCACGAACTTCTTTGTCCAAACCGCACATTTCTGCGATACCGCCTGCGTTGTCGGAGATAGGACCATAGGTGTCAACTGCAACTGTTGCCGAAACAAAGGACAACATACCAAGTGCAGCCATACCAACGCCGTACATACCGCCGATAAGCCAGCTTGCATAAATTGCTGCGCCCAAAACGACTACGGGCAAGAGGCTGGATTTCATACCCAAAGCCAAGCCTTGTGTAATTGTCAATGCAGGGCCGTTTTTGGAAACGTTTGCAATGTTTTTGGTGGGATTATAGTCATAGCTGGTGTAGTATTCTGCAAAGATACCAATTGCAATACCACTTACGATACCGATTGCTGCTGCAATCCAAGGGGACAATGCGCCTGCTTTAAAGTTTGCTGCAACAAAGTCTGCTTGAGTAAAGTTTTTAAACGTAAACCAAGTCAACAAGCCACCGAAAAGGATGGAACAACCTGCTGCAACCCACGTTGCCATGTTAAGTTCTTGGTGAGGGTTATCGCTCAATTTCTTTCTAAGAAGGAGTGATGCAATACCGATTACGCAAGCAATGATGCCAAGTGCTGCAAAGCCCAAAGGGAACATAAGCATTGTTTTAAACAAATCTTGGCTGATAGGTGTTGCTGTATGACGGAAAATTTCACATGCCAAAATAGACGTGGACATAACTGCTGCAACGTAACTTTCCAAAAGGTCACTGCCCAAACCGGCAACGTCGCCTACGTTGTCACCAACGTTGTCTGCAATTGTTGCAGGGTTTCTGGGGTCGTCTTCGGGAATGTGTGCTTCTGTTTTACCAACTAAGTCTGCGCCCATATCTGCTGCTTTGGTATAGATACCACCGCCAACACGGTTGAACATAGCAATAAGGGAGCAACCCAAAGCATAACCGGAAATTGTCATTGTGAAGTTTGCTTCAATACCAATCCAGTTGGGAGCAACGCTTGTAAGCAATTGATCAATTTGACCAAGGCCAAAACCGAAAATAAGGAAAACGATCAACATACCAAGCAAAGCAAAACCACCGACGCACAAACCCATTACGCTACCGCCTTTAAAAGCGACTTTCAACGTTTTTGCCAAGTGTCTTGTGTTGTTTGCTTCGTTTGCAACTCTAACGTTTGCGTACGTTGCGATTTTCATACCGATAAAGCCTGCCAATTCACTCATTGTTGCGCCAATCAAAAATGCACAAGCGGTGAAAGGGGAAATCAAAACACCCAACAAGATTGCGACTGCAATACCTACGATAAGGATAATTTTGAATTCATAGCTGATAAATGCACTTGCACCGATACGGATTGCTTGAGCTGTTTCTTGCATAAGTGTAGAACCTTCTTGCATCTTTTTGACGGAGAAAAAGTTGTACAAAGCATAACCAAGAGCACAAGCTGCACCAACGGCGACAATGCAAAGCATAATAATGTCAAATGTTGTCATCTGTCTAACTCCTTTATGTGAATAAATTATTTTACAACAAGTGGTGGTGGGCTGATTTTTCGTGCTGTATATAAAAAATACAAAACAAAAAACCACCAATTTCCACGCAATACTACAATAGCACAAATTTCAACCAATTACAAGAGGCAAACGCAAAATTCTTTATTCTTTTTTTATAAAATTTGTATTTATATATATAATTATCAATATTTAGTACGTGCCGTCCAAAACTTCACTTGATTGCTTTGTAAAACGGGCTAACTTATGCCCAAACTTGCCCTTGTTTTTGTTTTTGCAACAAATGTGAAGTGAAAATCTTTGTCAAAGATGGGGTGGAAGAAAAACCAACTCTTGCCAAATTTACCTTGCTAAACGGTGTTTCATAAATCAATATTTTGGCAAAAATACTTGACAAGTGATAAAAGGCTTGGTATATTAATATCATAAATTAGCACTCAAACCAAAAGAGTGCTAACACTCACGGTAAATCAACTGTCAAAAGTTAAAGGAGAAGCAAAAATGCTTTCGGAACGTAAGAAAAAAATTCTTTGCGCCGTTGTAGATGGTTACATTGAAAGTGCAACTCCCATTTCCAGCAAAGAAATTATGCAATCGGCATTGCCCAACTGTTCCTCTGCAACAATTCGCAACGAATTGTCCGCTTTGGAAAGTATGGGATATTTAATTCAACCTCACGTTTCGGCAGGACGCATACCTTCTCAACGGGCTTTTCGCATTTACGTTGACGAGTTGATGAACTACGAACGTTTGTCGGACGAAGAAACCAACCTTATCGTAAAATATCTCACACACCAAGTAGATACGGTGGAAGAGATGGTTGAAAGGGTTGCAAAGGTGCTTTCGGAAATAACCCATTTACCTGCTTTGGTGCTTAAAGAAGACAATTTGGACATCATAACAAGTATCAAACTTTTAGATTTGGACAACGGAAAGGCGTTGGTGGTTATCGTTACCGACTGCCGAGTGTTGAAAGACAGTTTTGTAGATTTGCCCGAGCACTTTACAAGCGGAATGCTCAAATCGGCGCAAGATTGGCTCAACAAAATTTTCGTTGGCAAACGCATCAGTGACTTTCTCAACTACAACTTTCCTTTTGAACTTGTCAACGACCAATTTGGCGATTTCAACAAATTTTTCAAACGCATCGTAGATACTTTGAAACGTGAATCGTTGACACACTCAATGCAACTGTCCACGGTGGGCGAAAACAAAATTTTTGAACACGTAGAATACAAAGACAGCGAAAAAGCAAAGCAATTTTTAGATACGGTAGAGCAAAAAGAACTCATTTGCGAACTTCTTTATTGCGACCAAGACGGCACGACGGTCAAAATTGACAAGGAAGACGCAGTTTTGGAAGGTTGCTCCCTTGTCAAATCCAACGTGCAGTTGGGTGAAAACATTTCGGGAAGCATCGGTGTAATCGGTCCCGTCCGTATGAACTACAAACGCGTTGTTGCCGTTGTGGACAAAATTAGCAAAATCTTAAATTACGTAATAAATTCCAAGAGGTAGCATAAAAATGGCAAAAAACAAAAAAGAAAACGTAAATCAAGAAAACGTAGAGCAACAAGAAAAATCAATGGAAGAAATCGTTGCTTGTTACGTCAAAGAAAACGAAGAACTTATTGCCGAAAACGAAAAATTAAAGGTAGAGTTGGAAAAAAGTCAAAAATATTTGGATCAACTCGTTTCAATGAAAAGTGACTTTGAAAACTACAAAAGACGCGTACGCATGGACGCAGAAGAAAACAAAAAACAAGGCATTGGCGAAACGGTTGAAAAAATCTTTGGAATTTTGGACACTTTCGAACTTGCCTCTCAACACGTAAAAGACGAAAACTCCAAACAAGCCTTCGTATTGATTCAACGTCAATTTGAAAAGGTACTTTCCGATTTGGGCGTTTCAGAAATTGAAGTATTAAATCTTCCCTTTGACCTTATGACGAGTAATGCCGTCTCTAAGGTAGAAGACAAAGAAAACTCTGGCAAAGTGGTGCAAGTTTATCAAAAAGGTTATCGTTACGACAACAAAATTTTGCGTTATGCACAAGTTGTCGTTGCAGAATAAATTAAAAAAATTAAGTTAAGGAGAATATAAATATGGCAAAAATTATCGGTATTGACTTGGGTACAACAAACAGTTGTGTTGCAGTTTTGGAAGGTGGCGAACCTGTCGTCATCACCAACAGCGAAGGCAACAGAACGACTCCCTCAGTCGTGGCATTTTCCAAAGACGGCGAACGTCTTGTCGGTCAAGTAGCAAAAAGACAAGCAGTTGTCAACGGCGACAACACTGTTATGAGCATCAAAAGAGAAATGGGCACAAACTACAAAAAGTCCATCAACGGAAAAGATTATTCCCCTCAAGAAATCTCCTCTATGGTGTTGCAAAAACTTAAAGCAGACGCCGAAGCATATTTGGGACAAAAAGTAACCCAAGCCGTCATCACCGTTCCTGCATATTTCTCTGACTCTCAACGTCAAGCTACCAAAGACGCAGGCAAAATTGCAGGTTTGGACGTATTGCGTATCATCAACGAACCCACGGCAGCAGCCTTGGCATACGGTTTGGACAAAGCCGAAAACAAAAACCAAAAAGTGCTCATTTACGACTTGGGCGGTGGCACGTTTGACGTTTCCATTTTGGAAATTGGCGACGGTGTATTTGAAGTTTTGGCAACCAACGGCAACACACGTTTGGGTGGCGACGACTTTGACCAAAGAATTATCAACTATTTGGTTGACGAATTTAGAAAATCCAACGGCATTGACCTTTCCAAAGACAAGATGGCAATGCAAAGACTTAAAGAATCTGCAGAAAAGGCAAAAATTGAACTTTCCAGCACTCTCAAAACAAACGTCAACCTTCCTTTCATCACGGCAGATGCAACGGGTCCCAAGCACTTGGACGTTGACTTGACAAGAGCAAAGTTTGACGATTTGACAAGCGACTTGGTAAGAGGCACAATTGAACCTATGAAAAAAGCAATGGAAGACGCAAAACTTTCCAACAGCGACATTAACCGTGTCATTTTGGTTGGTGGTTCCACACGTATTCCTGCAGTCGTAGAAGCAGTTAAAAACTTCTCCGGCAAAGAACCTTACAAAGGAATCAACCCCGACGAATGCGTTGCAATCGGCGCAGCAATTCAAGGTGGCGTATTGTCCGGCGAAGTAAAAGACGTATTGCTTTTGGACGTAATTCCTCTTTCTTTGGGTATTGAAGTTTTGGGTGGTGTCACTGCAAGACTTATTGAAAGAAACACGACTATTCCCACACAAAAATCTCAAGTTTTCTCCACGGCAGCCGACAACCAAACAAGCGTAGATCTTCACGTTTTGCAAGGCGAAAGAGAAATGGCATCCGACAACAAAACTTTGGGCAGATTCTCCTTGGTAGGTATTGCACCTGCACCCAGAGGAATCCCTCAAATTGAAGTTAAGTTTGACATTGACGCAAACGGTATCGTCCACGTTACGGCAAAAGACCTTGGTACACAAAAAGAACAATCGGTAACAATCACGTCTAGCTCCAACCTTTCTGAAGAAGAAGTTGAAAAGGCAGTTAAAGATGCGGAAAAATTTGCCGAAGAAGACAAAAAACAACGTCAAAAGGTAGAAGCAAGAAACGGTCTTGACCAAATGGTATTGTCTTTGGAACAATTCGTTCGTGAATCGGGCGACAAGGTTGATGCAAGTGACAAAGAAAAGTTGGAATCTTTGATTAAACAAGGCAAAACGACTTTGGACAAAAAAGATGCAACAACGGAAGAATTGAAAGCCGAAACTGATGCAATCGCAAAAGAATCCGCACAAATCTTCCAAAAATTCTACCAACAAGCACAACAAAACAACCAAGGTGCAACCGGCGAAACAAGTGACGGCGTAAAATACGACGTAAGCGACGACGACAAATAAGCAAAATTAAATTGAATTATCCACAATGAGCCAAAGGAAAAACCCTTTGGCGCATTTGTGTAGTGAGGAAAAATGGCTCAAAAAGATTATTATGCAATTTTGGGTGTATCAAAAACTGCCACGGACGACGAAATTAAATCGGCGTACAGAAAAATGGCAAAAAAATACCACCCCGACTTGCATCCCAACGACAACGAAGCAGCGGAAAAGTTCAAAGAGTGCAACGAAGCGTACTCTGTACTTGGCGATGCTCAAAAACGCAAAAGTTATGACCGTGGCGAATACGATATGGGCATGGGTGGTGCAGGAGGATTCAACCCCTTTGGTGGAGGTGGATTTTCTGCAACTGGTTTTGACGATATTTTTGATATGTTTTCCGACTTTATGGGTGGTGGACGAACAAGCCGAGGTGCAAGGTCAGCCCACGCTCAAGGAAGCGACATATCGTATAGATTACATCTTACCTTTGCCGAAGCCGCATTGGGTTGCAAAAAGCAAATCAATTTTACTCGTGTAGAAAGGTGTTCAACCTGCCACGGAACGGGTGCAAAAAGCGAACAACATCAAAAGACTTGTGACAAATGTAACGGTACGGGACGTGTTCAAGTGGTAACCAACACGATTTTTGGACGTTCCGTAAGTGTAGGTGTTTGTGACAAGTGTGGTGGTTCGGGCAAAATCGTTACCGAAAAATGTCGCACTTGCAATGGCAAAGGCGTTGTAAACGTCAACAAAGTTATGAACGTAACAATTCCTGCCGGTGTAGAAAACGGCGCTGTATTGCAAATTGCAGGCGAAGGCAACAGCCCTGCTGGAAGTGGCAGAAACGGCAGTTTGCTTTTGGTCATCTCGGTGGAAAACTCCAAATTGTTCAAAAGGGAAAACTTGTCGTTGTTTTGTGACGTTCCCATCACTTTTGCAAAGGCAGTCAACGGTGGCGAAATAGAAATCCCTTCTTTGCAAGGTATATTTATTCACAAAATCGCACCGGGCACGGCCAACGGCGAAACCTTCCGTTTCAGGGGCAAAGGCATTTCCACGACTCGTGGCAGTGGCGACTTGTATGCAACGGTGCATATAGAAGTACCCAAATCGGCAAGCCGTGACCAATTGAAGAAATTGGAAGAATTTGAAAGG